>NZ_CALRZC010000011.1:0-79407 GCF_943372545.1 Variovorax sp. YR752
GGCCGCCGCGCGCGGCGGCGACGCGGTGCTCCAGCAGCTGCAGCGCATGCAGCAGCACCTGCAGGACACCCGCGCCTACTGGGAGCGCCCCTCCCGCAAGGAAATCCGATGACCGAAGCCTTCCACCTGCCGGACAGCCGGGTGATGCACCGGCAACTGCGCCACGGCCTGCCGGTGGCCATGGCCGGCGCCGGCGTGACCCTCACTGACGCCACCGGCAAGCGCTACATCGATGCCTCCGGCGGCGCCGCGGTGTCGTGCCTCGGGCACGGCCATCCGGAGGTGCTGGCGGCGATGCACGCGCAGATCGACCGCCTGGCCTACGCGCACACCAGCTTCTTCACCACCGAGGTGGCCGAAAGGCTCGCCGACACGCTGGTTGCCCACGCGCCGGCCGGCATCGGCCACGCCTACTTCGTCAGCGGCGGCTCCGAGGCTGTCGAGGCGGCGCTGAAGATGGCGCGCCAGTACTTCGTCGAGATCGGACAGCCGCAGCGGCAGCACTTCATCGCGCGGCGCCAGAGCTATCACGGCAACACGCTCGGCGCGCTCTCGGTCGGCGGCAACGAATGGCGGCGGCGCCAGTTCGCGCCGCTGCTGATCCCGGTGACCCATGTCTCGCCGTGCTACGAGTACCGCGACCGCGCACCCGGCGAGACGGCCGAGCAGTATGGCCGGCGCCTCGTGCGCGAACTGTTCGACGCCATCGACCAACTCGGCGGGGAGCGCGTCATCGCCTTCGTCGCCGAGACGGTGGTCGGCGCCACCGCCGGCGCACTGGCGCCGGTGCCCGGCTACCTGCGGGCGGTGCGCGAACTCTGCGACCGCCACGGCATCCTGCTCATTCTCGACGAGGTGATGTGCGGCATGGGCCGCACTGGCACGCTGCACGCCTGCGAGCAGGAAGGCGTGGTGCCCGACCTGATGACCATCGCCAAGGGCCTGGGCGGCGGCTACCAGCCGATCGGCGCCGTGCTCGCGCAGCGGCGCATCGTGCGCAGCCTCGCGCAGGGCAGCGGCCTGTTCCAGCACGGCCACACCTACATCGGCCATCCGGTGGCCTGCGCGGCGGCACTGGCGGTGCAGCAGGTCATCCAGCGCGACCACCTGCTCGAGGCGGTGCGCCGGCAGGGCCAGCAGCTCCACGATCGGCTGCGCGCCGCGTTCGGCGAGCACCCGCATGTCGGCGACATCCGCGGCCGCGGGCTGTTCTGGGCCTTGGAACTGGTCGCCGATCGTGCCGACAAGCGCCCCTTCGACCCCTCGGCAAGGCTTCATGCGGCAGTGCGCGCGCAGGCCATGGCCGAGGGGCTGATGGTCTATCCGATGGGCGGCACCATCGACGGCCGCCTCGGTGACCACGTGCTGCTGGCGCCGCCGTTCATCGTCGGCGACGACGATCTCGAACAGATCGTCGTGCGGCTGCAGCGCGCCATCGACGCCGCGATCGGCTCGGTGGCGCACGCAACTTGCTAGCCACCCGGGGCAATCCCGGTCGCACCCGGAGCGCGGTTGCGCTTATGGTTGGCCCCGAAGTCGTGCGCACGTCGCATGCACCTCGCTCCTGCCTGCCTCACGAGGGCAGGCGTTTCACACAACCCGTCCCTCGGAGGCAACGATGAAGAAGACCTCTCTCTCCCGCCTGGCCCTGGCCGCCGCCACCGCCCTGACCGTCGCCCTGCCGGCCACGCCCGCGCTGGCCCAGCAGAAGTTCATCACCATCGGCACCGGCGGCGTCACCGGCGTCTACTACGCCGCCGGCGGTGCGATCTGCCGCCTGATGAACAAGGACCGCGCCCGGCACGGCATCCGCTGCTCGGTCGAATCGACCGGCGGCTCGGTGTTCAACATCAACACCATCAAGGCCGGCGAACTCGACTTCGGCGTCACCCAGTCCGACTGGCAGTACCACGCCACCAGGGGCACCAAGGTGTTCGAGAAGGACGGTGCCGTCAAGGACCTGCGCGCGGTGTTCTCGGTGCACCCCGAGCCCTTCACCGTGCTGGCGCGCAAGGAAGCGAACATCGCCAGGTTCGAGGACCTGAAGGGCAAACGTTTCAACGTCGGCAACCCCGGCTCGGGCACGCGCGCCTCGATGGAGGAACTGCTCGGCGCGATGGGCTGGAAGCTCGGTGACTTCTCGCTCGCCTCCGAGCTGAAGGCCGACGAGCACGGCGCCGCGCTGTGCGACAACAAGATCGACGGCTTCTTCTACGGCGTCGGCCATCCCTCGGCGAACATCCAGGATCCGATCACCACCTGCGGCGCGAAGCTGGTGCCGCTGACCGGCCCGGCGGTCGACAAGCTGGTCGCGGGCGCGCCCTACTACGCCAAGGTCGACATTCCGGGCGGCCTGTACGCCGGCCATGCGAACACGACGCCGACCTACGGCGTGCTGGCCACCTTCGTGACCTCGGCCAAGGTGCCGGACGCCACGGTGTACGAACTGGTCAAGGCGGTGTTCGAGAACTTCGACGAGTTCAAGAAGCTGCATCCGGCCTTCAGCAATCTCGACCCGAAGCGCATGGTCAAGGACGGCAACTCGGCGCCGATGCACCCGGGCGCAGCCAAGTACTACAAGGAAAAGGGCTGGCTCTGAGCGCAGGCTGATCGACCCGAGAGGACGGGCCGCAGGCGCCATCGGCGCGCTGCGGCCCGATGCAATGGCGCAGCGCGCACCGGAGGCCAGCATGTTCGGCAAGAAGAAGGCGGGTCCCGCCGAGATCGACGTCAACCAGCTCGTCGCCGAGAACGACGCCGGCGGCCGCAACCCCGGCCCGCAGGTCAGCCGGCTGATCCTCGGTCTGTGCCTCGGCTGGAGCCTGTTCCAGCTGTGGATCGCCTCACCACTGCCCTTCGCACTGGGCATCGGCGTGTTCAATGACACGCAGTCGCGTGCCATCCACCTGGCCTTCGCAATCCTGCTCGCGTTCCTGGCCTACCCGGCGCTCAGCCGCTCGCCGCGGGACCGCGTGCCGCTGGCCGACTGGGTGTTCGCCATCGTCGGCGCCGCCTGCGCGAGCTACCTGTTCGTCTTCTACCGCGAGCTGTCGACGCGACCGGGTCAGCCCATCACGCAGGACCTGGTCGTCGGCGTGGTCGGCATCGTGCTGCTGCTCGAGGCGACGCGGCGCGCGCTCGGCCTGCCGATGGTGATCGTCGCGCTGGTGTTCCTCGTCTACACCTTCGCCGGGCCCTACATGCCCGACCTGATCGCGCACAAGGGCGCCTCGCTGTCGCGCGCCATGTCGCACCAGTGGCTGACCACCGAAGGCGTGTTCGGCGTCGCGCTGGGCGTGTCCAGTGGCTTCATCTTCCTGTTCGTGCTGTTCGGCTCGCTGCTCGACAAGGCCGGCGCGGGCAACTACTTCATCCAGTCGGCCTTCGCGCTGCTCGGGCACATGCGCGGCGGGCCGGCGAAGGCCGCGGTCGTCTCATCGGCGGCCACCGGCATCATCTCCGGCTCGTCGATCGCCAACGTGGTCACCACCGGCACCTTCACGATCCCGTTGATGAAGCGCGTCGGCTACCGGCCCGACCAGGCCGGTGCGGTCGAGGTCTCCAGCTCGGTGAACGGCCAGTTGATGCCGCCGGTGATGGGCGCGGCCGCGTTTCTGATGGTCGAGTACGTCGGCATTCCGTACACGCAGGTGATCAAGCACGCCTTCCTGCCGGCCATCATCTCGTACATCGCTTTGTTCTACATCGTCCACCTGGAGGCCTTGAAGTCCAACCTGGTGGGCCTGCCACGCCGCTCGCAGGCCGGTCCGCTGCAGCGCCTGCTGTCCTTCGGCCTGACCATCAGCGGCTTCGTCGTGCTCGCCGGCGCGGTCTACTACGGCATCGGCTGGATCAAGCAGGCCGCCGGCGCGACGGCGATCTGGATCATCGGTGTCGGCGTGCTGGCCTCGTACATCGGGCTGCTCTGGGTCGGCGCGCGCCAGCCTGAGCTGAAGCTCGACGACCCCGATGCACCGGTGTTCGAGCTGCCGGAGACGGCGCCGACGCTCAAGTCCGGCCTGCACTACCTGCTGTCGGTGGTCGTGCTGATCTGGTGCCTGATGATCGAGCAGATGTCGCCCGCGCTGTCGGCGTTCTGGGCGACGGTGTTCATGATCTTCGTGATGCTGACGCAGCGCCCGCTGATCGCCGCGCTGCGCGGCCGCGGCCACTATGGCGCGGCGCTGCGCCAGGGCTTCGCCGACCTGATCGGCGGCCTCGAGGCCGGTGCGCGCAACATGATCGGCATCGGCGTGGCCACCGCGGCCGCCGGAATCATCGTGGGCACCGTCTCGCTGACCGGCATCGGGCTGGTGATGACCGAGGTCGTCGAACTGCTGTCCGGCGGCAACCTGATGCTGATGCTGGTGCTGGTGGCCTTCATCAGCCTGGTGCTCGGCATGGGGCTGCCGACCACCGCCAACTACATCGTCGTCTCGACGCTGATGGCGCCGGTGGTCGTCGAGCTCGGTGCGCAAAGCGGCCTGCTCGTGCCGCTGATCGCGGTGCACCTGTTCGTTTTCTACTTCGGGCTGATGGCCGACGTGACGCCGCCGGTCGGGCTGGCCTCGTTCGCTGCGGCGGCGATCGCCCGCACCGACCCGATCAAGACCGGCGTCACGGCCTTCTTCTACAGCCTGCGCACGGCCATCCTGCCGTTCCTGTTCATCTTCAACACGCAGTTGCTGATGATCGGCGTCGACAGCACCTGGCACCTGCTGCTGACGGTGCTCAGCGCCACCGTGGCGATGCTGGTGTTCGCCGCCGCCACGCAGGGCTACTTCCTGGTGCGCTCGCGGGTCTTGGAGACGCTGGCGCTGCTGCTGGTCACCTTCACGCTGTTCCGTCCCGGCTTCTGGTGGGACATGGTGCACCCGCCCTACGAGGAGGTTCCCGCGGCGCAGTTGCTGTCGCTGGTCGAGGCGGCGCCGGCCGGGGCCAGCAAGCGCGTCTGGGTGGAAGGCACCAACCTCGACGGCGATGACGTCCGCAAGGGCGTGCTGCTGCCGCTGGGCGACGCCGGCCCGGGCCGCGAGCGGCTGCGCAGGATCGGCCTGACGATCGTGCCGCTGGGCGGCGAGATCCAGATCGCGCAGGTGCAGTTCGGCTCGCGGGCCGAGAAACTGGGCCTCGAGCAGGGCTTCAAGGTCACGACCATCGAGATGCCGTCGCCGCGCCCTGCGAAGGAGTGGATGTTCCTGCCGGCGCTGCTGCTGCTGGCGCTGGTGATGTGGCTGCAGCGCGGGCGCGCACGCGCCTCGCACGCCACGGCGGCGGCGCCCTCCTGACGTGCACTCGGCCGCTCGCACCCGCAAGCGCCTGGTCGCTATGCACTCGCGGCAGCGAGTGCCTGGTCAATGTCCCAGAGGATGTCGTCGATGTGCTCGATCCCCACCGACATGCGCACCATGTCCGGCAGCACGCCGGCGGCGATCTGCTGCGCCTCGTCGAGCTGGCGGTGCGTGGTCGAGGCCGGGTGGATGATCAGCGTGCGTGTGTCGCCGATGTTGGCGAGGTGGCTCATGAACTGCGCCGACTCGATGAACTTCACGCCGGCGGCCAGTTCACCTTTCACGCCGAACGCCAGCAGCCCCGACGCACCGCGCATCTGCCGTTGCACCAGCGCGTGCTGCGGATGCTCCGGCAGGCCGGGATAGTTGACCCAGCTCACCTTCGGGTGCGAACGCAGATGCTCGGCCACGCGCAGCGCGTTGGCGCAGTGCCGCTCCATGCGCAGGTGCAGCGTCTCGGTGCCCTGCAGGATCTGCCATGCACTCGTCGGCGACAGTGCCGCGCCGTAGACACGCAGCGTCTCCATGCGCGCTCGCATCGTGAAGCCGAAGTCGCCGAAGGTCTCGTAGAACTTCACGCCGTGGTAGCCCGGTGAGGGCTCGGTCATGCCGGGGAACTTGCCGTTGTCCCACGGGAACTTGCCGCTCTCGACGATCACGCCGGCCAGCGTGGTGCCGTGGCCGCCGAGGTACTTGGTGGCCGAGTGCACGACGATGTCGGCGCCGTGGCGGATCGGGTTGCACAGGAACGGCGAGGGCACGGTGTTGTCGATCACCAGCGGGATGCCGTGCGCATGGGCGACATCGGCCACGGCGGCGATGTCGAGCACCACCAGGCTGGGGTTGCCGAGGCTCTCGGCGAAGATGGCGCGCGTGTTCGGGCGGATCGCCGCTGCGAAGGCGTCGGGGTTCGTCGCATCGACGAAGCTCGTCTCGATGCCGAACTTCTTCAGGTTGACCGCGAGCATGGTCACCGTGCCGCCGTACAGCGCACCCGCGGCCACCACGTGGTCGCCCTGCTGCAGCAGCGTCATCAGCGCCATCGCCTCGGCGGCCATGCCGCTGGCCGAGGCCACCGCGGCGCGGCCGCCCTCCAGCGCGGCGACACGTTCCTCCAGCGCCGCCACCGTCGGGTTGGACAGGCGCGAGTAGACGTTGCCGAAGGTCTGCAGATTGAAGAGGGACGCCGCGTGCTCGGCGCTGTCGAACACGAAGCTGGTGGTCTGGTAGATCGGCAGCGCGCGGGCACCGGTGGCGGCGTCGGGAATCTGCCCGGCGTGGATGGCCAGCGTCTCGGGGCGGAAGGAATGGTCGGGCATGCCCGAACCCTACACCGGGCGTCGCGCCGAGATCACCCGGGTGTTCACCCCCGCCCAGTTCAGCCCGCCGAACAGGCGTGCATGCTCGATCTTTACGCAGCGGTCCATCACCGTGTCGAGCCCGGCCTGGCGGGCGATCGCGTCGGCCTCGAGGTTCTTCACGCCGAGTTGCTGCCACAGGCACTTCGCGCCGATGGCCACGGCCGAGCGCGCGATCGGCAGCACGTCGTCGGCCTTGCGGAACACGTCGACCATGTCGACCGGGAACGGGATCGCCTCGAGGCTGGGGTAGCAGGGTTCGCCCAGCACCTCGGCATAGCGCGGGTTGACGGGTACGACGCGGAAGCCGTGCTCCTGCATGTACTTGGCGGCGAAGTAGCTGGGCCGATGCCACTCGGCGGACAGACCCACCACCGCAACGGTGCGGCAGGTCTTCAGGATGCGACGCAGTTCGGCGATGGTGTCGGCCATGGCCGGAGACGATAACCGATCGTCTGCGCCGTGAAGAGTCCATGCCTTGCCCTGGATCGGGCTCAGGTTGGCGCGGGACCGGCCGATGATGCTCCGGTGATACGTACGCTTTGCCTTGCTGCCCTCGTCGCCCTGGGGCTGTCGTCGACCATGCCTGCCCTGGCGACCACGGTGCGCCCGGCGAGCCTGCTCGCCATCGACAACCTGATCGACGATGACCCGCGCGCGGCCATCGTCGCGGCGCGCGCGCAGCTCGTTGCCGCCGGCGGGCCGGCCGAGCGCTTCTGGGCGCTGCTCGGCCTGGCGCGCGCGCAGAACATGCTCGAGCTGTCGGCCGAGGCCGGGGAATCGCTCGCCGAGGCAGAAACGGCGCTCGTGGCCCTCGCCGCATCGACACCGGCGCACCGCGCCTGGCTGGAGAAGACCAAGCTGGAGAGCGAGTGGATGGCCCTGGAGACGCGCGATGCACGCGAGCGCATGGACCGCCTGCAGCAGACTGCGACCTCCATCGACGATGCCGAACTGGCGTGCGAACTGCAGCAGCTCGATCTCGTGTTGCTGGTCGATGTCAACACGCTCGACGAGGCCTGGCTCACCGCCGAGGCGGTGGAGCGCTGCGCCCGCGAGCTCGGGCTGCCTTCCCTCGAGTCCGGTGCCCTGCTGTCCATGGGCACCATCGCCGGCCGTGGCCAGGCGCGCACCCAGGCCGAGGCCGACCAGCATTTCGAGCGTGCACTCAAGGCCCTGGGCACCCAGCCTGCACGCATGACCCGCAGCCTCGTGCTGTGGGAGCGCGCCAACGCCATGGGCATCGCCCGGCAATGGGACGAGTCCGCCCGCTGGTTCGAGGAGGCGCGCGAACTGTCGCGCAGCATCGACGACCGTGCCGGCATTGCGGCGGCGAACACCGGCCTCGCCGAGGCGTTCAACCAGCGCAAACAGCCGGCGCGGGCGTTGCCGCTGGTGGCCGAGGCGCGCCGTCTGGTCGAAGACACCGATACCGGCTACCGCATGTTCGTGCTGGCCGAGCAGAGCATCGTGGCGCTGACCCTGCTCGGCCGCGCCGAGGTGATCGCCGAGATCGGCCGGGCGCGGCGCTGGGACACACCGGCCGTTCCCGCTGCGGCCAGGGCTCGCGTGGCACGTGCGATGGCTGCCGGCTTCGCCTCGCAGGGCCGCTTCGCTCAGGCCTATGCGGAAACGCAGCGCGCCGAGTTGCTTCACGAGGAAGGCCGCGCCTTTGCCGCCGACGTCCAGACGCTGCGCTTGCAGGCCCGCTACGCCGCCGCGCAGCGCGATGCCGAGAACACCGAGCTGCGCCACCAGGGCGAAAGGACGCGGCTGGCACTCGAGGCGGAGACGGCCAGGCAACGCTCGCTGTGGGCCGCCATTGCCACGCTGGGCCTGATGACGGCGGCGGCGCTGGCGTTCGGATGGCGCGCCTTCCTGCGCCGCCGTGCGCTCGCCGACCTGGCCCTGCGCGACGAACTGACTGGCGCCCCGAACCGCCGCGCGGTGAGGGCCTACGCGCAGGCGCAGCTCGATCAGGCCCGCCGGCTGGACGTGCCACTGACGCTGGCATTGATCGACCTCGACCACTTCAAGCGCGTCAACGACACACGGGGCCATGCCGCCGGAGACGCGGTCTTGTGTGCCCTGGCCACGGCGGCAGCGGCCGTGCTGCGCGGGCAGGACCGGCTCGGCCGCTGGGGCGGCGAAGAGTGGTTGCTGGTGATGCCGGGCACCTCGGTGGACGAAGTGCCCGCCGTCTTCGACCGACTGCGCCAGCGCTTCGCCCTCACGCCGGCCGCGGGCATCGACGGTGCGCACGGCTGCACGTTCTCGATGGGCGCGGCCGCGCTGGCACGGCACACCGACTCGCTCGACGCGCTGATCGACGACTGCGACCGGCAGCTCTACCGCGCCAAGCAGGAAGGCCGCGACCGCCTGTGCTTCGCACAGTGATCGCGGCGAGCCAATGAAGAAGGGCCTGCGGCTCGACGCCGCAGGCCCCTGTCTCCTCACACGGTGATCAGGCCTCGATCAGGCGTGCTTCTTGTCGAAGAACTGCTCGTCTTCGGTCGAGCCCTTCAGCGCGGCGGTCGAGGCCTCGCGCTCGATCGTCGTGGTCACCGCGTCGAAGTAGCCGGTGCCGACCTCGCGCTGGTGCTTCACCGCGGTGAAGCCACGCTCGGCGGCGGCGAATTCCTTCTCCTGCAGCTCGACGAAGGCGCTCATGTTGTTGCGCGCGTAGCCGTAGGCCAGGTCGAACATCGAGTAGTTCAGGCTGTGGAAGCCGGCCAGCGTGATGAACTGGAACTTGTAGCCCATCGCACCCAGCTCGCGCTGGAACTTGGCGATGGTCGCGTCGTCGAGGTTCTTCTTCCAGTTGAACGACGGCGAGCAGTTGTAGGCCAGCAGCTTGCCCGGGAACTTGGCGTGGATCGCGTCGGCGAAGGCCTTGGCGAACGCCAGGTCGGGCTTGCCGGTCTCGCACCAGATCAGGTCGGCGTACTCGGCGTAGGCCAGGCCGCGGCTGATCGACTGCTCGAGGCCGTTGCGGGTCTTGAAGAAGCCCTCGACGGTGCGCTCGCCGGTCATGAACGGCTTGTCGTTGTCGTCGACGTCGCTGGTGACCAGGTCGGCGGCTTCCGCGTCGGTGCGGGCCAGCAGGATGGTCGGCGTGCCCATCACGTCGGCCGCCAGGCGCGCGGCGACCAGCTTGGCCACCGCTTCGCGCGTCGGCACCAGCACCTTGCCACCCATGTGGCCGCACTTCTTGACGGAGGCGAGCTGGTCCTCGAAGTGCACGCCGGCAGCGCCCGCGTCGATCATCGACTTCATCAGCTCGAAGGCGTTGAGCACGCCGCCGAAGCCGGCTTCCGCGTCAGCGACGATCGGCGCGAAGAAATCGGTGTCGTTCTTGCCTTCGCTCCACTGGATCTGGTCGGCGCGCTGGAAGGTGGCGTTGATGCGCTTGACGACCTTCGGCACCGAGTCCACCGCGTACAGCGACTGGTCGGGGTACATCTCGCCGTTGCTGTTGGCGTCGCCGGCGACCTGCCAGCCCGACAGGTAGATGGCCTTCAGGCCGGCCTTGACCTGCTGCATGGCCTGGTTGCCGGTCAGCGCGCCGAGCGAGTTCACGAACGGCTCGGTGTTGATCAGCTTCCACAGCTTCTCGGCGCCGCGCTTGGCCAGCGTGTGCTCGATCTGCAGCGAGCCGCGCAGGCGCACCACGTCAGCGGCGCTGTAGCCGCGCTTGATGCCCTTCCAGCGCGGGTTCTCGGCCCAATCCTTCTCGAGGGCGGCAACTTGTTGTTCGCGGGTCAGATTCGTCATGAGGACCTCCGGGGGTGATGTGAAGACAGGGACTGAAGAACTGAATCTCTGGCCTCAAGGTTAGTCCGGCAGGACGATCATGAGAAGACTTATGTCTTATAGAAGACTAAAAATATTAGTCATTTAAATCAATGACTTGCTTTCTGTATTCCGGGATACGAAACGTCGTTCTTCACAATGAGAAAGATTGCGGCGCTGCAGCAAGCCGAGTTGCCGCAATGCGAAACGACCCTTTCTGATCGTGAAATCCCCAGGGCGCGACTCAGGTGTGCACTTCGGCGATGAAATCGCGCAGCGCCGAGGGCCGGCGATGGCCTTGCCGATCACCATCAAGTCCGGCGACAGGCGCCAGCGCACAAGCGCGAAACGGTTGGCATCGCTGGCATTGAGCGTGAGCTGCCAGCGCGGCGCGGCGCGAGTTCGAGAAGGGCTTCGTCGTCATGGGGCGGGCCGTGGCGAGCCGGCTCGTATCATCCGCCGCCAGCTTTGCCGCAGGACGCTCGATGACCGCCTTCGCCTTCCTCTCCAACAACGCCTTCCTGAAGGCGCCTCCCGCCTCCGCGGCCACGCCCTATGCCGTGGCGGGCATCGCCTGGGACGGCTCGGTGACCAACCGCCCCGGCGCCCGATTCGGCCCGCGCGCCATCCGCGAGGCCAGCCACATGCTGTGCGATGCGATCCATCCGCACTTCGACGTGAGTCCGGACGGAGGGCTCGGCGATGCGGGCGACCTGCCGCTGCCCAACACCAGCCTGGCCGCGATGCGCGAGGCGATGATGCCGATGGTCGAGCGGCTGATCCGCGCGCATCACATGGTCTGGCTCGGTGGCGACCACAGCATCACCCTGCCCCTGCTGCGCGCCTACCGCGCGCTGCACGGCCGGCCGCTGGCGGTGATCCATTTCGACGCCCACTGCGACACCTGGGAAGACCATTTCGGCGAACCCAGCGGCCATGGCACCTGGGTCTACGAGGCGATCCAGGAAGGCCTGGTGCTGCGCGAGTGCGTGACCCAGCTCGGCATCCGCTCGGCTGGCGTGCGTGAGGCGCGCGAGTACGTGCGCGACCAGGGCGGCCTGATCTTCAGCGGCCGTGACCTGCGCGGCCTGGACAACCCGGCGCAGCTCGCTCCCGTGCTCTCAGCAATCCGTGACCGGCTGTCAGCCCACGGCCAGCCGCCGGTCTACCTGAGCCTGGACATCGACTGCCTCGACCCGGCCTTCGCGCCGGGCACCGGCACCCCGGAACCGGGCGGCATGAGCACCAACCAGGTGCTCAGCGTGCTCGAAGAACTGGCTGACCTGCCTCTCGTGGGCATGGACTGCGTCGAGGTCGCACCGGCCTACGACCATGCCGAGCTGACCAGCCAGGCGGCGGCCCATTTCGTCTGGACCTACCTCTGCGGAAGACTGCGCCGCGCTTGACCTGCCGCAACTGCTGCAGCGCAGCAGATTCAAGAATGGAACCCACATCACGACGCGGAGGTTCCATGGCATCGGCTCTCAGGACTGGCGGTTCCGGCACCGACTTCAAGGCGCTCGACGCCTGCCACCAGCAGATCGCGGCGCACCTCGAGCAGCTCGACGCGCTGTGTGCCCATCTCGCCGACAAGGGCGTCGATGCGCACGCGCAGGCCGAGGCCGGCGCGATCGAGGCCTTCTTCTCCAGCACCTCGCAGGCACATCACCAGGAGGAAGAGCGCAAGGTCTTCCCGGCGCTGCTGAGTTCGGCCGACGAAGCGCTGGTCGCCACGGTGCGCATGCTGCAGCAGGACCACGGCTGGATCGAGGAGGACTGGCTGGCCATCGCGCCGCAACTGCGCGCGATCGCCGCCGGCTACAGCTGGTTCGACCCGGACGAACTGCGCCACGCCATCACGGTGTTCCTCGAGTTGTGCCGCGAACACATCCAGCTGGAGGAGACGATCATCTACCCGGAGGCCAAGGCGCTCGCCGCGAAGTTCGCGCGCCGGCGCGCCAGCCTGCCCCCGCTGGTGTTCAAAGCGGCAGCGCCGTCGTCTTCTTGACGGTGCGCAGCACCAGCATCGAGTTCGAACGGGCCACGCCGGGCAGGTGCATCAGCACCTGCGAGTGGAAGTGCTCCAGGTCCTCGGCGTCACGGTAGGCGAAGCGGATCAGGTAGTCGTTGGCGCCGGCGACGTAGAAGCAGTCGAGGATCTCCGGCGAGTCGCGCACCGCCTGCTCGAAGGCCTCGAGCAGCGGCGTGTTCATGCTGTCGAGATTGATGATCGTGTAGCTGATGCCGTGTTTGCCGACCGCCTTCGGGTTGAGCAGCGCGACGTACTGCGCGATGACGCCGGCATCCTCGAGCGCCTTGACGCGCCGCAGGCAGGCCGACGGTGACAGATGGACGCGCTGCGCCAGCTCCTGGTTGGCGATCCGGCCCTCGTGCTGGAGCACCTCCAGAATCGCCCGGTCTATCGCATCCAGTTGCACGTCAGCGGCGTTGTTTCGCATTTCCTGCGGTTTCGTTGTCGTTTGATCGAATGATATTGCAGCGGCCAGGGTGTACCCGGCGCGATTGCGCAAGCACATTGCGCCGTGGTTTCTCTAGACTCCTTCCGTGGCCGACTGCACACTTTGCGGGCCCGACACGAACGTCGCGAGGAAGCCAGAGCCATGAACAAAGCCATCGATCCTGCCGTGCTGACGTTGCGCGAAGAAGGTTCGGCCCATCCGCATTCGATGGACGCGTTCTGGATGCCGTTCACCGCGAACCGGCAGTTCAAGAAGGCCCCGCGCCTGCTCGCCAAGGCCAAGGACATGCACTTCTGGACGCCCGACGGCCGCCAGATCCTCGACGGCATCGCCGGCCTGTGGTGCGTCAACGCCGGCCACGCGCGGCCGAAGATCGTGCAGGCGATCGCCGAACAGGCGGCCGAGCTCGACTACGCGCCGCCCTTCAACATGGCGCACCCGAAGGCCTTCGAACTGGCCGAGCGCCTGGTGCAGCTGACGCCGGCCGGCCTGAACAAGGTGTTCTTCACCAACTCCGGCTCGGAGGCGGTGGACACCGCGCTGAAGATGGCCATCGCCTACCACCGCGCCCGTGGCGAAGGCACACGCACCCGGTTGATCGGCCGCGAGCGTGGTTACCACGGCGTCAACTTCGGCGGCATCTCGGTCGGCGGCATCGTCGGCAACCGCAAGCTGTTTGGCACCGGCCTGGGTGGCGTGGACCACCTGCGCCACACCCACGACCTGGCGCGCAACGCCTACTCGCGCGGCGTGCCGGAGCACGGTGCGGAGCTGGCCGACGACCTCGAGCGCATGGTGGCGTTGCACGACGCGTCGAGCATCGCCGCGGTGATCGTCGAGCCGGTGGCCGGCTCCACCGGCGTGCTGCTGCCGCCGCGTGGCTACCTCGAGCGGCTGCGCGCGATCTGCGACAAGCACGGCATCCTGCTGATCTTCGACGAGGTCATCACCGGCTTCGGCCGCCTCGGCTCGCCGTTCGCGGCGCAGCACTTCGGCGTCACGCCCGACCTGATGACGGTGGCCAAGGGCATCAGCAATGGCTGCGTGCCGATGGGCGCGGTGTTCTGCAAGCAGGCCATCCACGACGTCTTCATGACCGGGCCCGAGCACGTCATCGAGTTCACCCACGGCTACACCTACTCGGCCCACCCGCTGGCCTGCGCCGCGGCGCTGGGCACGCTGGACACCTATGCCGAGGAAGGCCTGCTGACGCGCGGGGCGCAGATGGCACCCTACTTCGAGAACGCGCTGCACTCGCTGAAGGGTTCGCGCCACGTCATCGACGTGCGCAACATCGGCCTGGTCGGCGGGGTCGAGCTCGAGTCGCTGCCCGGCCAGCCGGGCAAGCGTGCCTTCGACATCTTCCTCGCCTGCTGGGAGCGCGGCATCCTGATCCGCACCACCGGCGACACGATCGCCTTCTCGCCGCCTCTGATCATCGAGAAGCAGCACATCGACCAGCTTGTCGGCACGCTCGCCGACGTGCTGAAGACCGCGGCCTGAACGTCTCCCTATGACGCTGCTGCAGACCGACCTGCAACTCACGAAGAACTCCTACTACGCGGCCACGGCGCCACGTCGGCAGCGCTTCCCTGCGCTGCAATCGAATGTCGATGCCGACGTGGCCATCGTCGGCGCAGGCCTGGCCGGCATGTCGGCGGCGATCGAGCTGGCCGACCGCGGCTACCGCGTCGTGCTGCTCGAGGCGCGCCAGGTCGGCTGGGGGGCCTCGGGCCGCAACGGCGGCCAGGCGATCGCCGGGCTGGCCTGCGACCAGTCGGTGATCGAAGGCCAGCTCGGCCGCACCGACTCGAAGCGCGTCTGGGACATGACGCTGGAGGCGATCCGGCTGATCGGCGAGCGACGCGAGCGCTTCGCCATCGACTGCGACTGGCGCGACGGCTACCTCGGCCTGGCCGTGAACGAACGCAAGGCCCGCGAGCTGCACGCCTGGCACGAGCAGATGCAGCGCGACTACGGCTATCAGACACGCTGGATCACGCCGCAGGAGATGCCGCAGTGGATCGCCAGCCCGCGTTTTCACAGCGGCATCCATGATCCGAAGGGCGGTCACCTGCATCCCCTGAAGTACAGCCTGGGGCTGGCCGCGGCCGCCGCCTCGCTGGGCGTGCAGATCCACGAGGACTCGGCCGTCACCGAGATCCTGCCCGGCCGCGTGGTGAAGCTGCGCACCGCGCAGGGCAGCGTCAGCGCCTCGCACGTTCTGCTGGCCGGCAACGTCTACCTGCAGGGCCTGGCGCCGGTGCTGGAAAGCCGCGTGATGCCGGTCGGCACCTACATCGTCACGTCGGAAGAGATCGAACCGACGCTGGCAGCGTCGCTGGTCCCGTCCGGCTCGGCGGTCTGCGACACCAACTTCGTGCTGGACTACTTCCGACCGACGCTGGACCACCGCATGCTGTACGGTGGTCGCGTCAGCTACAGCACCGCCACGCCGATGAACCTGGCGGCCAGCATGCAGCAGCGCATGGCGCGCACCTTCCCTCAACTGGAGAACACGAAGGTCGAGTTCGCCTGGGGCGGCTTCGTCGACATCTCGATGAACCGCGCGCCGGACTTCGGCCGCCTGTCCGATCGCCTGCACGGGCTGGAGCGATCCGACTGGGCCAGCGTCTACTACCTGCAGGGCTTCTCGGGGCACGGCCTGGCACTGACCGGCCTGGCCGGCAAGCTGGTGGCCGAGGCCATCGCCGGCGATGCCGAGCGTTTCGACACCTTCGCGCGCATCCGCCATCGTTCCTTCCCCGGCGGCAAGCTGCTGCGCACGCCGGCGCTGGTGGCCGGCATGGCCTACTATCGGCTCAGAGATCTGCTGTGAGTCCGCCCGCCTCCTCCAAACCCGTGGTGCTCGTGCCGTCGTGCAATCGCACGCTCGGCCAGCATCCGTTCCACGTGGCCGGCCGCAAGTACATCGAGGCGGTGCGGCTGGCAGGCGGCCTGCCGCTGATCGTTCCGGTGGCACATATCGACGAACTCGACGAACTGCTCGACCTGGCGCATGGCGTGCTGCTCACCGGCTCGCCCTCGAACGTTCATCCACGCCACTTCGGCGAGGACGTGCGCGATCTCTCGCTGCCGCTGGACCCCGACCGCGACGACTGGACGCTGCCGATGATCCGCCGCATCGTCGAGCGCGGCATTCCGCTGTTCGCCATCTGCCGCGGCTTCCAGGAGACCAACGTCGCGCTCGGTGGCTCGCTGCACCAGGCAGTGCACGAGGTCGCCGGACAGCACGACCACCGCGGTGCCGGCGGCCGGGCGGATGCCACCGCCGAGGAGGTCTACGACTTCGCGCACCCGGTGGACATCCAGCCCGGCGGCGTGCTCGCCGGCATCTTGCCCGAGCTCCGGGTCAAGGTGAACTCCGTGCACGGCCAGGGCGTCAAGCGCCTGGCAGCCGGCCTGCGCATCGAGGCCAGGGCGCCGGACGGCCTGGTCGAAGCCTTCTCGGTCGACCAGGCGCCGGGCTTCAACCTGTGCGTGCAATGGCATCCGGAGTGGCGAGCCGCCTCGAACCCGGTGTCGGTACGCTTGTTGCGTGCCTTCGGTGACGCATGCCGTGCCTACCGCGATCGCCCTCGGGCTCCTCAGCCACCGCGCTGACGCCACTTCCTGGCGCACCCGCGCCCTGCCGCCATCGCGGCGACCCTTACGCGCAGCAAGTCCCGGCCACCAGCCGGATGCCGCGCAACAACTCTCAGGTGACACATGGTTGACAAGAAGAACTTCGGTTTTGCCGAACTGGAACATTGGCTCAATGAACGACGCGTGACGGAGATCGAGTGCCTCGTGCCCGACCTCACCGGCGTGGCGCGCGGCAAGATCCTGCCGCGCGAGAAGTTCACCGAGGACCGCGGCATGCGGCTGCCCGAGGCGATCGTCGCCATCGGGGTGACCGGCGAGTTCCCCGAGGAAGGCCCGTACTACGACGTCATCCACGCCACCGATCGCGACATGCACCTGCGCCCCGACCCGAGCACGGTGCGCATCGTGCCCTGGGCGACCGACCCGACCGCGCAGGTCATCCACGACTGCTTCGACCGCGATGGCAAGCTGATCCCCTACGCGCCGCGCTCGGTGCTGCGCCGCATCTGCGACCTCTACGCCGCCGAGGGCTGGAGCCCGGTCGTCGCGCCCGAGCTGGAGTTCTACCTGATCGAGCGCAACTCCGACCCGAACACGCCGCTGCGCCCGCCCAAGGGCCGCAGCGGCCGCGCGGAGACCTCGCGCCAGGCCTACTCGATCGACGCGGTCAACGAGTTCGACCCGCTGTTCGAGGACATCTACGCCTACTGCGAGCAGATGGAGCTCAACGTCGACACGCTGATCCACGAGGTCGGTGCCGGGCAGATGGAGATCAACTTCTTCCACGACCACCCGCTGGGCCTGGCCGACGAGGTGTTCTTCTTCAAGCGCACCATCCGCGAGACGGCGCTGCGCCACGAGATGTACGCCACCTTCATGGCCAAGCCGATGGCCGGTGAGCCCGGCAGTGCGATGCACGTGCACCAGAGCGTGCTCAACACGTCGACCGGCAAGAACATCTTCAGCAACGCCGACGGAACGCCCTCCAAGGAGTTCTACTGGTACATCGGCGGCCTGCAGAAGTACACGCCGGCGGCGATGGCGCTGTTCGCGCCCTACGTCAACTCGTACCGCCGGCTGGCGCGGTCGACGGCCGCGCCGATCAACATCCAGTGGGGCACCGACAACCGCACGGTGGGCATCCGCTCGCCGGTGGCCACGCCGGCGGCGCGGCGCATCGAGAACCGCGTGATCGGCGCCGACGCCAACCCCTACGTGGCGCTGGCCGCGACCCTGGCCTGCGGCTACCTGGGCATCAAGAACCGCATCGACCCGAGCAACGAGTGCAAGGGTGACGCCTATCTGTCCGAATACCAGTTGCCGCGCTCCTTGTCGGAGGCGCTGGGCTGGCTGGCCGACGAGAAGGACCTGCACGACGTGCTGGGCCGTGAATTCGTCACCGTGTATTCCGAGGTCAAGGAGATCGAGCACGACGAGTTCATGAAGGTGATCTCGCCGTGGGAGCGCGAGCATCTCTTGCTCCACGTTTGACCCGGACACGAGATTGGAGAAACGCATGAACGCCGTCCTCAACACCCCGCACACCCGCACCACCGCCGAATGGCAGGCAGCGGACTCCGCGCACTACCTGCATCCTTTCACCGACTTCAAGGGCCTGGCGAACAAGGGTTCGCGCGTCATCACGAAGGCCGACAACATCTACCTGTGGGACAGCGAGGGCAAGAAGATCCTCGACGCGATGTCCGGCCTGTGGTGCGTCAATGTCGGCTACGGCCGCCAGGAGCTGATCGACGCGGCGACGCGCCAGTTGAAGGAGCTGCCCTTCTACAACAGCTTCTTCCAGACCGCGACGCCGCCGGCGATCGAACTGGCCGAGCTGCTGGCCGAGGTCACGCCGTCGCAGTTCCAGCACGTCTTCTTCTCCGGCTCCGGCTCCGAGGGCAACGACACCGTGGTGCGCATGGTGCGCCGCTACTGGGACGTGCTCGGCCAGCCGCAGCGCAAGGTGATCATCAGCCGCAAGAACGCGTACCACGGCTCGACGATGGCCGGCGCCTCGCTGGGCGGCATGAGCGGCATGCACGAACAAGGGGGGCTGCCGATCCCCGATATCGTGCACATCGAGCAGCCGTTCTGGTTCGAACTGGGGCGTGACCAGTCTCGTGATGACTTCGGCCGCAAGGCCGCGGGCTGGCTGGAGGCGAAGATCCTCGAGATCGGCGCCGACAAGGTGGCTGCCTTCATCGGCGAGCCGATCCAGGGCGCGGGCGGCGTGATCGTGCCGCCGGCCACCTACTGGCCGGAGATCCAGAGGATCTGCGACAAGCACGGCATCCTGCTGGTCAGCGACGAGGTCATCACCGGCTTCGGCCGCACCGGCCAGTGGTTCGGCTGCGAGACCATGGGCAGCAAGCCCGACCTGATGACCTTCGCCAAGGGCGTGACATCGGGCTACATCCCGCTGGGCGGGGTGATGGTCGGCGAGCGCATCGCGCGTGTGCTGATCGACCAGGGTGGCGAGTTCAACCACGGCTACACCTACTCCGGCCACCCGGTGGCCTGCGCGGTGGCCATCGCCAACATCCGGCTGATCCAGCGGGAAGGCCTGGTCGAGCGGGTGCGCGAGGACGTCGGGCCCTATCTTGCCGAGCGTTTCGCCGAGCTGGCGCAGCACCCGCTCGTCGGTGAATCGCAGACCTGCGGGCTGATGGGCGCCCTGCAACTGGTCAAGGACAAGGCGTCGGGCACGACCTTCGACGGTGCGCTGGAGGTCGGCATGGTCTGCCGCGGCCACTGCTTCGGCAACGGCCTGATCATGCGCGCCGTCGGCGACCGCATGATCATCGCGCCGCCGCTGGTGATGACGCGCGCGCAGATCGACGAGATGGTGGCGCTGATCCGCAAGTGCCTGGACCTGACGCTGGCCGACCTGCGCACGCGCGGCTGGCTTTGATTCGCTTTGATCAGTGGCACGGGGTTTGCCTCTAGCGTCCCCACAGGCCCACTGGCTAGACTGCCCGGCAGCTCGTACACCAAACCGTATTCCAGCCTCGAACTCACCTCGACACGAAGGAAGTCCACCATGAAACGGATGCTCTGCACCCTCTCCTCTCTGACCTCGGCCATGCTGGCCGCCACGGCCCTGCTGTGGGGCCCGCCGGCCGCAGCGCAGGAAGAGGAGAAGGTGCTCAACGTCTACAACTGGTCCGACTACATCGCCGAAGACACGATCCGGAACTTCGAGAAAGAGACCGGCATCAAGGTCCGCTACGACAACTTCGACAACAACGAGATCGTCCACGCCAAGCTGGTGGCGGGCAAGACCGGCTACGACGTGGTCGTGCCGTCCTCGTACTGGGCCAAGGTGCAGGCCGACGGCGGCCTGCTGATGAAGCTGGACAAGGCCAGGATCCCCAACCTGAAGAACCTCGACCCGGCGCTGCAGGAACAGCTCGCCAAGCTCGACCCGGGCAACCAGTACCAGGTCAACTGGCTGTGGGGCTACACCACGGTAGGCATCAATGTCGACAAGGTCAAGGCGGCGCTCGGCAGCATGCCGATGCCCGACAACGCCTGGGACCTGATCTTCAAGCCCGAGTACATCTCCAAGCTGAAGGGCTGCGGCGTCAGCGTGCTCGACTCCGCCACCGAGGTCATCCCCGCCGCGCTGCACTACCTGGGCAAGCCGGCCTACTCGAAGAACCAGGCCGACTACTCCGGCGTCGCTCCGCTGCTCAAGTCGATCCGCCCGCACGTCACGCTGTTCAGCTCGTCGGGCTACATCAACGACATGGCCAACGGCTCGATCTGCCTGGCGCTGGGCTGGTCTGGCGACATCAACATCGCCCGCCAGCGCGCCATCGACGGCAAGACCGGCCAGAAGATCGAGGCGCTGATCCCGAAGACCGGCGGCGTGCTGTTCTTCGACGTGATGGTGATCCCGGCCGACGCGCCGCACCCGGGCAATGCGCACAAGTTCATCGACTTCATCCTGCGCCCCGAGGTGCATGCGAGCCTGACCAACAAGGTCTTCTACGCCAACCCGAACGCGGCCTCGAAGAAGTTCGTCAGGCCCGACGTGGCCAACAACCCGACGGTGTTCCCCAGCGCCGAGGACATGAAGAAGATGCAGGCACCGGACGCGCTGTCCAACGACATCCGCCGCACGATGACGCGCCTGTACACCAGCTTCAAGACCGGTCTCTGACAGCCGCGCCGAGGGAGGACACATGAGCGCGACGGCAGCACCGGCATTCCTGCAGATCCAGGACGTGGTGAAGGACTTCGGCGGCGGTGCCGTCGCGGTCAACCACGTCAGCCTGGAGATCGCCAAGGGCGAGATCTTCGCGCTGCTCGGCTCGTCCGGCTGCGGCAAGACGACACTGCTGCGCATGCTCGCGGGCTTCGAGACACCGACGTCCGGGCGCATCCTGCTCAACGGGCAGGACCTCGCGGCGATGCCGCCCTACGAGTGCCCGATCAACATGATGTTCCAGAGCTACGCGCTCTTCCCGCACCTGACGGTGTGGGAGAACATCGCCTTCGGCCTGCGCCGCGAAGGCATGGCCAAGGACAAGATCGTCGAACGGGTCGAGTCCATGCTCAAGCTGGTGCAACTCGGCAAGCTGGCCAAGCGCAAGCCGCACCAGCTCTCCGGCGGACAGCAGCAGCGCGTGGCGCTGGCGCGCAGCCTGGCCAAGCGGCCGCAGCTGCTGCTGCTCGACGAACCGCTCGGCGCGCTCGACAAGAAGCTGCGCGAGGAAACGCAGATCGAGCTGGTCAACATCATCGAGGAGGTCGGCGTGACCTGCGTGATGGTGACGCACGACCAGGAAGAGGCCATGACCATGGCCTCGCGCATCGCCATCATGAGCGAGGGCAAGGTGTTGCAGGTCGGCGCGCCGGCCGACATCTACGAGACGCCGGCGACACGCTTCGTCGCCGACTTCATCGGCAACGTGAACCTGATGGAAGGCACGCTGGCCGAAGACGAGGCCGACCACTGCGTGGTCGACTGCGAGGACCTGAAGCACTACGTCGGCCATGGCATCACCGGCACGCAGGGCATGCCGGTGACGGTGGCAGTGCGGCCGGAGAAGATCCATCTCTCCCCCCACCCGCCGGCCGACCCCGATCATGGCCCCGGCTTCAACCGCGCCAAGGGCGTGGTGAAGAACCTGTCCTACTTCGGCAGCTTCACGGTCTACCACCTCGAGCTGCCCTCGGGCCGCGTGCTGAAGATCAGCCAGAACAACACCCAGCGCCACCCGGAGCACGAGCTCACCTGGGGCAGCGAGGCGTGGGCGCATTGGTCGCGCCAGTCACAAGTGGTGCTGACGCAGTGAGGCGCGCATGCTGAAGCTTCGCGCCCTGCTCGCCTGGCTGGCCCGCGGTCGCACCGCGGTGATCGGGCTGCCCTACCTGTGGCTGCTGCTGTTCTTCCTGTTCCCGTTCCTGATCGTGCTGAAGATCAGCGTCTCCGAGGTGGAGGGCGTGATCTTCAAGGACGTGCTGACGATCAAGGAAGGCGTGCTGGCGCTGACGCTGAAGCTGTCGAACTACGTCTTCATCACGCAGGACGACCTCTACTTCACGACCTACCTGTCGAGCATCAAGTACGCGGCCGTCACCACGGCGCTGTGCCTGGCCATCGGCTACCCCTTCGCGTACTTCATGGCGCGCGCCAAGGCAACGTTGCAGCCGGCGTTGCTGATGCTGGTGATGCTGCCCTTCTGGACCTCCTTCCTGCTGCGCGTCTACGCCTGGAAGGGCCTGCTGACCGAGCACGGCTGGGTGTCCGAACTGCTGATCTTCCTGAAGGTCGACCACCTGCTGCTGGCCGCCGGCGTCATCCCGGCGCTGGGCAAGTTCATGAACTCGCCGTTCTCGCTGGTTCTGGGCATGGTCTACACCTACCTGCCCTTCATGATCCTGCCGCTGTACGGCAACCTGGCGAAGATGGACCTGCGCCTGCTCGAGGCGGCCTCCGACCTCGGCGCCACGCCCTGGGTGGCGTTCTGGAAGGTCACGGTGCCGCTGTCCAAGGCCGGCATCATCGCCGGCTCGATGCTGGTGTTCATTCCCTGCATCGGCGAGTTCGTCATCCCCGAACTGCTCGGCGGGCCGCAGACGCTGATGATCGGCCGCGTGCTGTGGGACGAGTTCTTCAGCAACAACGACTGGCCGATGGCCTCGACCGTGGCGGTGGTGATGATCCTGCTGATCCTGGTGCCCTTGGCCATCTTCAACCGCTACCAGGCGCAGGCCCAGGAGCAGCGGCGATGAGCGGCGGCAAGACGCTGTTCGGCGCCGGCTTCGCCAAGGGCTTCTCGAAGGCCTGGCTGGCGGCCGGCTACGTGTTCCTCTACCTGCCGATCGTCGCGCTGGTCATCTATTCCTTCAACGACTCGCCGATCCCCAACGTCTGGGCCGGCTTCACGCTGAAGTGGTATGCCGGCCTGCCGGCCGACCGCGAGATGATCTCCGGCCTGTGGCTGAGCCTGCAGATCGCCTTCTTCACCGCCTGCGGTTCGGTGGTGCTGGGCACGCTGGCCGCGTTCGCGCTGGTCAAGTACAAGCGCTTCACCGGCCGCACGATGTTCACCGGCATGGTCAACGCGCCGCTGGTCATGCCCGAGGTGATCATCGGCCTGTCGCTGCTGCTGATGCTGGTGTCGGTGCAGCGCCTGCTCGGCTTCCCCGAACGCGGCATGCTGACCATCTGGATCGGCCACCTGCTGCTGGGCATGGCCTACGCGACCGTCGTCGTGCAGGCGCGACTTCAGGACCTGAACCCGCAACTCGAGGAGGCGGCGATGGACCTCGGCGCGCGGCCGCACCAGGTGTTCTACCTGGTGACGCTGCCGATGATCGCGCAGTCGCTGATGTCGGCCTGGCTGCTGACCTTCACGCTCTCGCTCGACGACGTGGTGCTCTCCGCCTTCCTGTCAGGCCCGGGCTCGACGACGATGCCGCTGGTCATCTTCTCTCGCGCCCGCCTCGGGTTGAACCCGAGCGTGAACGCGGTGGCCACCATCATCGTGCTGGTGGTCTCGGTGGGCGTGGTGCTCGCCAGCCTGGCCATCGCCCGCGCCGAGCGCAAGCGTGCCCAGGAACTCGCCGCGGCCGCGCGCGGCGGCTGAGCGCCCGGCAAGAAACATTGATGCTGAAACGATTGACCAAAACGAGGAGAACCCGATGAACTTCCGGCAACCCACCGCCCTCGCGCAGGCCGCCCTGCTCGCCCTCGGCGCGACGCTGGCCAGCGGCGCCGCCGCGCAGTCGACCGCCGACCTGATCAAGGAGATCCAGGAGCTCAAGAAGCGCGTGACCGAGCTCGAGGGCAAGCAGAAGACCGGTGAGGCCGCCAAACCGGCCGCCGGCCAGTGGGGCATGACGCCCGAGCAGGCCGCCGAGTTCAACCGCATCTCGGTGAAGACCGAGGCCACCGAAGACAACCTCGAGCTGTGGGGCCTGAAGGGCCTGACCATCTCCGGCTACATGGACGTGGCCTACATCTTCAACCGCGGCCAGAAGCGCTCCGGCTTCCAGTTCCTCAATTCGCAGGGCGACGGCTTCTTCTACGACACCTCCTACATCGGTTCGGCGTCGATCGACTTCACGAAGGAAACCGACAGCGGTTCGCGCTTCAAGCTGACGCTGTCGCCCAACCGCGGCGCCGGTGCGGCGACCTCCGGCGGCACGAACATCGTGCAGGAGGCCTCGGTGTCGGTGCCCTTGACCGATCTGCAGACGCGCTTCATCGCCGGCCAGATCCCCGACTGGTCGGGCTACGAGTACCAGCAGCCGACGCTGAACCCGTTCATCACCCACAACCTGCTGTTCGACTTCACGCTGCCGACCACCTACACCGGCGCGGGCATCGACTACACCACCGGCAAGTGGTGGATGCGCGGCCTGGTGGCCAACGTCAACGAGAACATCGGCAAGCAGGGCGAGCGCCAGCCGGTGCTGGTCTACCGCGTCGACTACTCGAAGGGCGAGTACGACGGCTTTGGCTTCGCCGGGCTGCACGGCAAGACGACCAACTTCAACCTCTGCCGCGATGCGGACTGCACGCAGTACCGCAAGACGATGACCCACCTGTTCGAGATCGACGGGTACTACATCCGCGGCGACCTGACACTGCAGGGCCAGCTGTCGCTCGGCCAGCAGAAGCAGGCGGCGATCATGCCGGACGCCAGCGGCGACTTCCCGGACTCGAAGTGGTTCGGCCTGTCGGGCCTGGTCGGCTACTACATCGATCCGCGCCTGCAACTGCTGGCGCGCGCCGACTACATCAAGAACAACGAGGCCGGCGGCGGCCTGTTCGGCTACACCGGCTACTGGGATGCCTTCGGCATCGACGGCGGCTATGGCGACTACCGCAACGGCATCGGCCCCAACCCCGGCCTGGGCTGCGACATCGACCCGACCACCGCCGACTGCGACAAGGGGGCCAACCGCTACGCACTGTCCTTCGGCATGAAGTACGCGTTCAACACGAACACCACCTTCAAGCTCGAGTACCGCCGCGACGGCGCGAACGTGCCGGTGTTCTACGACGTGAAGTCGGGCACCTACAAGAAGAGCAACGACCTGCTCGGCGCCTCGGTGGTGCTGAGCTTCTGATGCGGGACGGAGCCCGCTGCGGCGGGCTCCAGGTCGACATGAACGCCGTGAACTCTCCGCCCGCCCTGCGGCTCGAAGCGCAGGGGCCGGGCGAAGCGTCGCCCATCCGCGCCGAACGGCTGCGCGAAGGCGATCCCCAGCCGCGGGCGTGGAACGGCTACACCGATGCCACCGGCCAGTTCTTCGCCGGTCAGTGGGCGGCGGGGCCGGGCCGCTGGGAGGTGGTCTACGAACCGCACGAAGAAGAGTTCTGCGTGCTGCTCGAAGGCGAAGTCCGCCTGACCGACGGCGCGGGCCTCGCCCAGCACTACCGCGCCGGCGATGCCTTCGTCGTGCCCGGCGGTTTCCGCGGCGAATGGTGCAACCTGACGCCGGTGCGCAAGCACTACGCGATCATGCTTCTGAAGGAATCGACATGAACAAGCCTGCCCCCGACTGGCATGCCGCCGCCTCCGCGCTGCGCATCGACGGCCGCGCGGTGATCGCCGGCCAGCGCGTCGCCGCTGCCAGCGGCGAGACCTTCGCCAAGACCTCGCCGATCGACGGGCGCTCGCTCGCCGACGTCGCGCGGGGGCGCAGCGCGGACATCGATGCCGCCGTCGCCGCCGCCCGCGCAGCCTTCGCCGATACGCGCTGGGCCGGCCAGTCGCCGGCCGCACGCAAGAAGGTGCTGCAGCGCTTCGCCGAGAAGATCCTCGCCGCCAAGGAGGAACTGGCGCTGCTCGAGTCGCTCGACATGGGCAAGCCGGTGCAGTACAGCCTGGCGGTGGACGTCGGCGCGACCGCGCGCACCATCGCCTGGTACGCGGAAGCTGTCGACAAGATCTACGACGAGATCGCCCCGACGGCGGCGAGCGCACTCGCGCTGATCACCCGCGAGCCGATGGGCGTGATCGGCGCGGTGGTGCCCTGGAACTACCCGATGATCATGGCCGCCTGGAAGCTGGGGCCGGCGCTGGCCGCCGGCAACAGCGTGGTGCTCAAGCCCAGTGAGAAGAGCCCGCTGACGGCGCTGCGCCTGGCCGAGCTGGCCGTCGACGCCGGCCTGCCACCGGGTGTGTTCAACGTCGTGCCGGGCTACGGCCACGAGGCCGGTGAGGCGCTGGCGCTGCACATGGACGTCGACGCGATCGGCTTCACCGGCAGCACGCGAGTGGGCCGCAAGATGCTCGAGTACGCCGGGCGCAGCAACCTCAAGCGCGTCTACAACGAACTCGGCGGCAAGTCGGCCTTCGTGGTGTTCGACGACTTCGAGGACATCGCGCGCGCCGCGAAGACCGTCGCCGGCAGCATGTTCTTCAACCAGGGCGAGAGCTGCAACGCGCCGTCGCGCGTGTTCGTGCACGAGAAGGTGGCTGACGAGTTTCTCGCGATCGTCGGCGCCGAGGCGCCCAAGTACGCGCCGGGCGACCCGCTGTCCGGCTCGGCCGAGATGGGCGCGCTGGTCGACGAGACACAGATGCGCACCGTGCTCGGCTACATCGATGCCGGCAGCACCGAGGGCGCCACGCTGGTCACCGGCGGCCGACGATCACGCAGCGAGACCGGCGGCTTCTACGTCGAGCCGACGGTGTTCGCCGGCGTGCGCAATGACATGAAGATCGCCCGCGAGGAGATCTTCGGCCCGGTGATGAGCGTGATCCGCTTCGCCACCGAAGCCGAGGCTGTCGCGCTGGCCAACGACTCGTCGTACGGCCTGCAGGCCAGCGTGTGGAGCCACAACGTCAACCGTGCGCACCGCGTGGCGCGCCAGCTGCGCGCCGGCACCGTGCACGTCAACCAGTACGACGAGGACGACATCACCGTGCCCTTCGGCGGCTACAAGCAGAGCGGCAACGGCCGCGACAAGTCGCTGCACGCCTTCGACAAGTACACCGAGCTGAAGACCACCTGGCTGCGCATCGACGCGGCCTGAGGAGAGCAGACCATGAACCATTCCCTGAATGAACAACTGATGGCCCGCAAGGCCGCGGCCACGCCGCGCGGCGTGGGCGTGATGGGCACCTTCTTCGCCGACCGTGCCGACAACGCCGAGCTGTGGGACGTCGAAGGCCGGCGCTTCATCGACTTCGCCGGTGGCATCGCGGTGATGAACAGCGGCCACGGCCACCCGAAGGTGATCGCCGCCATCGAGGCGCAGCTGAAGAAATTCACCCACACCTGCTACCAGGTGGTGCCCTACGAGAGCTACATCGCGCTGGCCGAGAAGCTCAACGCGCTGACGCCGGGCGATCACGCCAAGAAGACGGCCCTGTTCTCGACCGGCGCCGAAGCGGTGGAGAACGCGATCAAGATCGCACGTTCCTACACCAAGCGCAGCGGCGTGATCGCCTTCGGCGGCGCCTTCCACGGCCGCAGCCTGTTCGCGGTGTCGCTGACCGGCAAGGTGGTGCCCTACAAGCTCGGCTTCGGCCCCTTCCCGCCGGAGATCTACCACGCGCCCTTCCCCTGCCACTGCGCCAACCTGGCGGAAGTGAAGAAGGCGGTGCACGGCATCTTCAAGGCCGACATCGAGCCGAGCCGCGTCGCGGCCATCATCTTCGAGCCGGTGCAGGGCGAAGGCGGCTTCAACGTCATCCAGGCGGAAGCGGTGCAGTGGCTGCGCCAGCTCTGTGACGAGCACGGCATCGTGCTGATCGCCGACGAGATCCAGACCGGCTTCGGCCGCACCGGCAAGATGTTCGCGATGGAGCACTTCGGCGTGGTGCCCGACCTGATGACCATCGCCAAGAGCCTGGCCGGTGGTGTGCCGCTGTCGGCGGTGTCGGGCAAGGCCGAGATCATGGACGCGCCAGCGCCCGGTGGCCTGGGCGGCACCTACGCCGGCAACCCGCTGGCCATCGCCGCGGCGCACGCGATCATCGACGTGATGCGCGACGAGAAGCTGCCCGAGCGCGGCGCGGCGCTGGGCGAGCAGCTCAAGGGCGTGCTCGAGGCCATGCGCAAGGAAGTGCCGCAGATCGCCGACGTGCGCGGCCTCGGCGCAATGGTCGCGGTCGAGTTCAACCAGCCCGGCGGCGAAGAGCCCGATGCCGACTTCACGAAGAAGGTGCAGGCCGAGGCGCTCAAGCGCAACCTGATCCTGCTGACCTGCGGCGTCAACGCGAACGTGGTGCGCTTCCTGTTCCCGCTGAGCATCCAGCAGCCGGTGTTCGACGAGGCGATGGAGATCCTGAAAGCCTCGCTGCGGGCTGCGGTCGCGTGAGCGGTCCGCCGAATGTTGACACCCTGCGCGAGTCGCTGGCGGCGCAGGGCGTGCACACGCTGATCGCGCAGTTCACCGACCTGCACGGTGTCGCCAAGGGCAAGTACGTTCCGCTCGACCAGCTGCGTACGCTGGTCGAGACCGGCGCCGGTTTCTCCGGTCCGTCGATCGCCGGCACCGGCCTGCCGCGCATGGGCCCGCGCTCGGAGTACTACGGCCGCGGCGACATGGCGACCGCGCGCGCCCTGCCCTGGATGCCCGGCTACGCGCGGCTGGCCTGCGACGGCTTCGTCGCCGGCCAGCCCTTCGACGGCTGCCCGCGCCAGGTGCTGCGCCGCCAGGTCGCGCGGCTGGCCGAGCGTGGCTGGACGCTGCAGACCGGCATCGAGCCGGAGTTCTTCCTGCTGCGCCGCACCGAGCGCGGCTTCGCGCCGGCCGATGCGCAGGACCGGCTCGACAAGCCCTCCTACGACCTCAAGAGCCTGCCGCGGCGGCGCGAGTTCCTGCACGAGCTGGCCACCGGCCTGCAGGCCTGCGGGCTGCACGTGTTCCAGATCGACCACGAGGACGCGCACGGCCAGTACGAACTGAACTTCCTGCATGCCGAAGCACTCACGAGCGCCGACCACCTGATGCTGTTCAAGCTCGCCGCGCACACGCTGGCCGAGCAGCACGGGCTGGTGTTCTCGATGATGCCCAAGCCCTTCGCCAACCAGCCGGGCAGCGGCATGCACTTCCATGTCTCGCTGTGGAGCGGCGAGCGCTGCCTGTTCGATGGGCCGGAGGGTGACACCACGATGCGCCACTTCATCGGCGGCGTGCTGGCGCACTCGGCCGGCCTGGCCGCGCTGGCCGCGCCGACGGTGAACTCCTACAAGCGGCTGGTGGTCGGCGAATCGCTGTCCGGCACGAGCTGGGCGCCGGCCTATGTCGCGCACGGGCCGAACAACCGCACCGCACTGGTCCGCACACTGGCCGGGCGATTCGAGTGGCGGCTGCCGGACGCTTCGGCGAATCCCTACCTCGCCACCGCCGGGCTGATCGCCGCCGGACTGGACGGCATCGCCAAGCGCACCGACCCCGGCCCTTCCTGCACGGACGACCTGTTCGAGCAGCCGCTCGCGGCCCTGCGCGCGCGCGGCATCGGCGTGCTGCCGCAGAGCCTGGGCGAGGCGGTCGAAGCCCTGCAGGCCGACACGGTGCTGTGCGAGGCACTCGGCATCACGCTGGCGCAGGAGTTCATCGAGGCCAAGCGCGCCGAGTGGATCGCCTATGCGCGCCACGTCAGCGACTGGGAGATGCAGCACTACGGCGACCTGTTCTAATCCGCGCCTCGATGACGTCCCCGAGCGCGACTGCGTTGGTCCATCCCGTTCCCTGGCTGTCCTACTTCTGCCTCGCCTCCGGCATGGCGCTGGTGGGCAGCTACGTCGGCCTGTCGAAGATCCTGGTGCTGGTGCTGCCGATCTTCCTGCTCGCCTGGCTGCGCTTCGGCATCGCGGCGGTGGCGATGGCCGGCTGGGTGAGGCGCCAGCCGGGCGAAGCGCCGCTGAGCCCGCACGACCGCAAGCTGCTGTTCCTCGAGTCCTTCTTCGGCAACTTCCTGTTCTCGGTGTGCATGCTGTTCGGCGTGGCGCGCACCTCGGCGCTGGCGGCCGGCGTGATCATGGCGGCGATTCCCGCCGTGGTGGCGATCCTCTCGCGCCTCATCCTCAAGGAACGCATCGCGCCGCGTGTGGCCATCGGCATTGCCTGTGCGGTGGGCGGCATCGCGCTGGTCTCGTTCGGCAAGAATTCCAGTGGCGACATGGGCGGCTTGGTCGGCAACCTGCTGCTGCTCGGCGCGGTGACCTGCGAGGCGATCTACGTGGTGATCGGCAAGCAGCTCACCGGCAACGTCTCGCCCAAGCGCATCAGCGCGCTGATCAACCTGTGGGGGCTGTTGCTGGTCACGCCGCTGGGCCTCTGGCAGGCACTGAGCTTCGATTTCGGCACCGTCAGTGCCGGCCACTGGTGGCTGCTGATCTTCTATTCGCTGGCCGCCAGCATGGTCACGGTGTGGCTGTGGATGACCGGTCTCAAGCATGTGCCGGCCTCGCAGGCCGGTGTGTTCACCGTGATGCTGCCGGTGGCGGCCGCGGCCACCGGCATTGTCTTCCTGGGTGAACGCTTCAGCCCCGCACAGGCCGGCGCCTTCGCGCTGGCGCTGGCCGGCGTGGTGCTGGCCACCTGGCCGTCGCGCCGCGCCGAGATTCGCTGAACCGGATCAGGCGGCTGCTTCGGCCGCCAACGGGTGGCGCCGCGCCTGCGTGGCCAGACCGGCCACGGCCGAGGGCGGCAATGTCTTCAGCTTGTGGTCCGACCACACCTGCCGCCAGCGCCGCGCCCCCGGCTGGCCGTTCCACAAGCCGAGCATGTGGCGAGCGACGCGCGACCAGGGCTCGCCTTCGCTCACTTCGCGCTCCATGTACTCGACCATCGCCGCCTCGACCTGCTCGCGGCTGCGTTCCACCGCCTCGGCGCCGAGGAAGCGTGCGTCCCATTCGGCGAGCAGCCAGGGGTGGTGGTAGGCCTCGCGGCCGACCATCACACCCTGCACGCCCTCGGCGAAGAGCGCCTCGATCTGCGCGTTGCTGGCCACGCCGCCGTTGAGCGCGAAGCGCAGCGCCGGGAAGTCGCGCTGCAGCCGTTGCACGAACTCGTAGCGCAGCGGCGGCACTTCGCGGTTTTCCTTCGGGCTCAGGCCCTGCAGCCAGGCATTGCGCGCGTGCACGATGAAGACCTCGCAACCCGCCGCCGCCACCGTGCCGACGAAGTCGCGCACGAAGTCGTAGCTCTCGATGCGGTCGATGCCGATGCGGTGCTTGACCGTCACCGGGATCGCCACCGCGTCGCGCATCGCCTTCACGCAGTCGGCCACCAGCTGCGGCTCGGCCATCAGGCAGGCGCCGAAGGCACCGCGCTGCACACGCTCGCTCGGGCAGCCGCAGTTGAGGTTGACCTCGTCGTAACCCCATTGCACGGCCAGCTTCGCGCAGTGGGCGAGATCGTCGGGCTCGCTGCCGCCGAGCTGCAGCGCCAGCGGGTGCTCCTCGTCGTTGTAGTCGAGGTGGCGCGGCACGTCACCGTGCAGCAGCGCGCCGGTGGTCACCATCTCGGTGTACAGGCGCGTGCGATGCGTCAGCAGGCGGTGGAAGTAGCGGCAGTGCAGATCGGTCCAGTCCATCATCGGCGCGACGGACAGGCGCCAGGCAGAGGCGGACGGATCGTGAGTCGGAGTCGGGTTCAAGACAGGCGGGTCGGTTCTCGCTGGACCCGCATTGTCTCAGCGCGCAAGGATCGGCGCCGGTCTGGTCAGCGCCGCTCCCAGTAACCTGGGCGCTGGCGCCAGCCGGGGCCTTCGCGCCGCCACTCCGGTGCATGCCAGCGCTGGCCGGGCGCGGGAGGCGATGCCCAGCGACCGCCGTTCCAGACATGCCGGCCGCCGTGCCAGCCCCAGTAGCCGTTGAGCCAGATCTGGCCGACCACGGGCGGCGCGCCGTAGTACTCGACCTGTGGCGGCGGCGGCGCGACAGGCACCGCCTCGCCGTAGCCATAGCCGTAGTACGGCGCCGGCGCGACGACACAACCGCCCAGCATCAGCAGTCCGGCGGCGAGCAGCAAGCCACTGCGCAGAGTTCGGGACGACATGGCGTGCTCCTTGGCGGGGTGTTCCCACCGCAACAACGCCATCGGGACGGTGTAGGTGCACCCGGCGGCGCCGGCTTTACCTGGGTGACACAGTCGGTGATGTTCGGGCCCGGTCGGCCGCCGAGCGGATGCCCGCGGCGAAGCGCGGCCACAGCGGCTGCGGCAGGTCGTGGCCCATGCCGTCGATGAAGTCGCCCTGCGCGCCGGCGATGTGGCGCATCAGGTCATGCCCGGCCGCGACCGGCACCAGCGGATCGGCGACGCCATGAATCACCTGCACCGGCTGCGTGATGCGCGCCAGCAGCGGCGTGCGGTCGCCATCGGCCAGGATGGCGGCAAGCTGCCGCGCTGTCGCTGCCGGCCGGTAGGCGCGCGTCACCGAGGCCCCCAGCCGCTCGCGCAGCAGCGCCGGATCGGGCCGGTACGCGGGGCTGCCGATCACGCCGTACAGGCCCACGAAGTGCTCGATGACGCTGTCGAGGTTCTTCGAATTGCGTGGCCGCGACATCATCGCCAGCCGCACCTTGAGGGCCGGCTGCGGCAGGTGGCGCGCGCCCGAGGTGGTCATGATCAGCGTCAGGCTGCGCACCCGCTGCGGATGCCGCACCGCCAGGTGCTGCGCAACCATGCCGCCCATCGACGCGCCGCAGACATGCGCGCTGGGGAGGCCCATCGCCTCGATCAGCGCGGCGGTGTCGTCGGCGAGGTCGGCGAGCCGGTACGGGCTCGTCACCGGCATGCCCAGCGTGTAGCGCATCGCGGCGGCAGGCAGGTTGGGCACGCCGAGCTGGTCGAAACGCTGCGACAGGCCGACGTCGCGGTTGTCGAAGCGGATGACGCGGAAGCCTCCAGCCACCAGCTGGTCGACCAGGCCGTCGGGCCAGGCGATCAGTTGCATGCCCAGCCCCATGATCATCACCAGTGGCTCGCCCGACGGCGGGCCGCGGTCGTCGACTTCGAGCGAGATGCCGTTGGCCGAAATCTGCATCAGGCGGCGCGTTGCTCGTGGTGGGCGGTGCGGAAGAACCAGCGCCGTGCGCCGTGCGGTTCGAAGGGCTTCCAGTGGCCGGCCGGTTGCGCGAGGCGATCGGCAATCGCGTACAGCGCCAGCGGGTTCATACCCATGCCGACGTGGCTGGCGTGGACTTCGATGTTCTCGGCCAGCGGGCTGGGTGCAACCACGCTGCAGCGCCAGGAGACGATGCCGTCGGTGCGTGACCAGACCGAGGTGGTCGGCACCGGCGGCTCCTGGCGGATCTGCTCGATCAGCTTCTGATCGTGCACCGACTGGCCGCTGACCAGTTCGAAGAAGCGCCACGCATTCGTCGCGCGCGGGTGGCCGGTGAAGGGCGTGCCCAGCGTGATGACGCAGCGCACATGGTCGGGCAGTTCCTTGGCGAGTTCACGCGCATAGATGCCGCCCAGGCTCCAGCCGATCAGGCTGACCTTGCGCGCGTGCGAACGGAACAGCCGCTGCACATCGCTGTTCGAGCGCTCGAGCACGCCATGGCGCGGCCCGAAGTTGAAGCCCTGGCCCCAGGGGTGCGTCACGTAGCCGAGTTGATCGAGGAAGCGGCGCAGCGGGCCGGTGGTGAAGTCGTTGGCACCGAGGCCGGGAAAGACCAGCACCGGGTGGCCGTCGCCGCGCGGCAGCTTGCGCAGCCAGGGTGTCGCCGCAAGCATGGCCGCGTATTCCCACGGCGCCCTGCCCTCCATCGCCAGCAGCAGCGCATTCGGTGCGCGCAGGTCCTCGGCATGGAAGCCGTGGTGGTGGCGAAGATCGGGGGGCGTTCGGGGCATGCGTGACGACGCGAAAGGACTCAGGTCATGTTAGCGGCTGGCCCGCTTGGCCGGTGGAGCGCTTGCCCTAGTCGTGCGTGTCGCCTTCGGGACAGGTTTGGCGGCTTTCTTCGCAGGCGTCTTCTTCACAGGCGTCTTCTTCGCGGGCACCTTCGTGGCGGGCGTCTTCTTGGCTGCGGCCGGGCGCTTCGCCACCTTCCTGGCCGGCGGCACCGCAGGAGGTTCTGCTGCCGGTGTCGGCGCCAGGCCCTTGAACTCCTCGAACGCGGTCTCGATCTGCGCCGCGAACTCGGCCACTTCGGGCATGGCTTCGGCGCAGGCCATGATGCCGATGTCGAGCGACTCGTTGTAGGTCTGCACCGTGATGTTCAGCGCCACGCCGTGCACCACGATCGACGCCGGGTAGTTGGTCAGCATCTTCGCGCCGGCCATGTACAGCGGCACGGTCGGCCCCGGTACGTTGGAGATCACCAGGTTGGCCACCGGTGGAATGCGGTCGGCCACGCCGGCGCGGCCGTAGATGGCGGTCAGGCCCTCCATCAGCCAGGGCACGCCGAGCGACGGGAAGTCGGTCGGCAGCAGGCTCTTGACGCTGCCGATGGTCGCCTTCATCGAGGCGCTCGCCGCCATCACGTGCGCCAGGCGCTTGCCCGGGTCGGCCAGGTGCGTGCCCAGGCTGATCAGGCTCATCGAGGCCTGGTTGTTCGATGCCGTGTCGCCCTTGGCGCGCAGCGAGATCGGCACCGCCGCGACCAGCGACTTGCGCGGCAGCGGCCCGTGCTTGGCAAAGTGGCGTCGCAGCGCGCCTGCGCAGACGAACATCACGGCGTCGTTCAGGCTTGCGTGATGGCGGCGCCGCACCGCATGGAGTTCGGCCAGTGGCAGGCTGACGGTAGCGAAGGCGCGTGTGTCCGAGACGGTGGCGTTCAGCCGCGTCCGCGGCGCCAGGCCGAGGTTGCTGACGCTCTTCGACACCTTCGCGCCCTCGCCCTTGACGCGCGACCACACCGCAGCCGCCGTCTCGCCGAGGGCCCCGCCGGCCGTCTGCGCTGCCACCTGCGAGATCGCACCGACCGCGGAGGGAATCGCCTTGACCAGGCTGCCGAGCTGCTCTAGCTGGTTCGACAGCGCGCCGCGCAGCATCTCCGTCAGTGCCAGCTGGCCCTTGCGCTCGCGCGAGGGACGCGCCTCGATCGTGCGCGGTTCGGGGCCGAGGTCGAGGATGGCCTGGGCCAGCGCCACCGCTGCCTGTCCGTCGACCGCTGCATGGTGAAGCTGCGTGTACAGCGCATAGCGCTTCTCGCCGTCGGGCCCGGGTGCAAGTCCGTCGAAGACATGGAACTTCCACAGCGGCCGGCTGCGGTCGAGCAGCACCGGGTGCAGCGCGCCGACCTGCGCCTCCAGCTCGGCCAGGCCACTGCCTGCGGGCAGCGTGATGCCGACGATGTGTTCCTCGAGATCGGGCTCGGCATCGACCCAGGCCGGTGCCGCCAGATTGAGCGGCATCCAGGCCAGCTTGCGGCGCAGGGCTGGTGCCAGCGGCAGGCGTGCCGCCATGTGCGCTCGCATGTCGGCGAGGAAGTCACCACGGTACGTGCGCGGCAGCTCGAACTGATGCAGCGCGCCGACGTGCATCGGCATCTCGGCGGTCTCCAGGTAGAGGAAACTCGCGTCCAGCCCGGACAACTGCTTCATCGTTCGCTCCCTGCGGTGGTCGCGGCCATGCTAAGCCGCTGGCGGCACTGCGCGCTGAGGGGAAGCCCTGTCCGCCGCGTTGCGGGAGCAGGCTCAGTTGCGGCGCTCGCGCAGCGCCAGCAGCTCGTTGCCGGCCAGGGCGCCGAGCACCAGCAGGCCACCGCTCAGCACCGTCGCAGCCGGTGCCTCGTTCGCGCCGAGCCAGGCCCACAGCACGCCGAACACCACCTCGAGCAGGCCGAGCAGCGAGATCTCGGGCGCCGACAACGAGCGCGCCACGTTGACCGCCAGCAGACAGGGAATCGCCAGCTGCACCGTGCCGAGCAGCGCCAGCAGCGCGAGGTCACGCAACGTCGCCTCGAACGGGAACGAGGGCAGCAGCGTGACCAGTGCCGACAGCAGCGCGCCGATCAGCACCGCGGGCAGCATGTCCTGCTGCGCGGCACTGCGGTTGTGCTGGATCAGCGTCCAGTTGACCGCTGCGGCGATCGGCACGCACAGCGCCACCAGCATGCCCACCAGGTGACGGGCGTCGCTGCCACCGACCTCGCGGGCGTACATCCAGGCGATGCCGGCGCCGGCCACGACGATCGCGGCCCAGGTGCGCGCGGCCAGCCGATGGCCGAGCGCGAAACGCGCCATCAGCGCGGTAAAGAGCGGGCCGAGCGCCATCGTGACCAGCACGTTGGCCACCGTGGTCAGCGTCAGCGCCATCATGAAGGCGGTGTACATCACCGCCCAGCACAGGCCGGACAGCCACAGCGTGCGCCCGCCGGTGCGGATGGCATGGGCCAGCGGTTTCGGCCCGCGCAGCCACGACAGCAGCACGACCAGCGCGACGCCGTTGAACAGGCTGCGCCAGAACGTCACCTCGAAGCCGCGGGCGGCCTCGAAGTGGCGCGAGACCACGCCGGCGATGCTCCACATCAGCGTCGCCGCGACCATCGTCAGCACCGCGCGGCGGTGCGTCATCGGCATGGGCAGCGCCTTACGTTGCTTCGCGGCTGGCGCGCTTGCGGTCGTGTTCCTTCAGGTGCCGCTTGCGGATGCGGATCGACTTCGGCGTGATCTCGACCAGCTCGTCGTCGGCGATGAACTCGACCGCGTACTCGAGCGTGAGGATGATCGGCGGCGTGATCTTGATCGCGTCTTCCTTGCCGGAGACGCGGAAGTTGGTCAGCTGCTTTCCGCGCACCGCGTTGACGACCAGGTCGTTGTCGCGGCTGTGGATGCCGATCACCATGCCTTCGTACAGCGGGTCGCCCGCCTTCACGAACATGCGGCCGCGGTCGTCTAGCTTGCCCAGCGAGTAGGTCACCGCCTCGCCGTCGTCCTGGCTGATCAGCACGCCGTTCTTGCGCCCTTCGATGTCGCCCTTGAAGGGCTCGTAGCCGTCGAAGATGTTGCTGATCAGGCCGGTGCCGCGCGTCAGGTTGAGGAACTCGTTCTGGAAGCCGATCAGGCCGCGCGCCGGGATGCGGTATTCCAGTCGCACGCGGCCCATGCCGTCCGGCTCCATGTTGATCAGCTCGGCCTTGCGCTCGCCCAGCGCCTGCATGACGGCGCCCTGGTGCTGGTCTTCCACGTCGGCGGTGACCATCTCGATCGGCTCGTGGCGCTCGCCATTCACTTCATGGAAGACCACGCGCGGCTTGCTGACGGCCAGCTCGTAGCCCTCGCGGCGCATGTTCTCCAGCAGGATGGTCAGGTGCAGTTCGCCGCGGCCGGAGACCTCGAAGATGCCGTCCTCGTCGGTCTCCTTGACCTTCAGCGCGACGTTGCTCTGCAGCTCGCGCTGAAGCCGGTCCCACAGCTGGCGGCTGGTGACGAACTTGCCTTCGCGGCCAGCCAGCGGGCTGGTGTTGACGCAGAAGTTCATCGTCAGCGTCGGTTCGTCGACCTTCAGCATCGGCAGCGGCACCGGGCGCTCCGGGTCGGTCAGCGTCACGCCGATGCCGATGTTCTCGATGCCGTTGATCAGCACGATGTCGCCCGGGCCGGCCTCGGTGGCCTGCTTGCGCTCCAGGCCTTCGAACTTCAGCACCTGGTTGACGCGTGCGGTGAAGGGCGTGCTGTCCGGGCCGCTGTAGACGGCGACGTTCTGCATCGGCTTGAGCGTGCCCTGGTTGACGCGCCCGATGCCGATGCGGCCGACGTAGCTGGAGTAGTCCAGCGAGCAGATCTGCAGCTGCAGCGGTGCATCGGCGTCGCCCTCGTGCGCCGGCACGTGCTGCAGGATGGCGTCGAACAGCGGCGCCAGGTCGGTGCCGGTCTCGCCCTGCTTGAGCGTTGCCCAGCCGTTCAGGCCGGAGGCGAAGATGACCGGGAAGTCGAGCTGCTCTTCCGTGGCGTGCAGCTTGTCGAACAGCTCGAAGGTGGCGTTGATGACGTAGTCGGGCCGTGCGCCGGGGCGGTCGACCTTGTTGACCACGACGATGGGCTTCAGGCCCAGGGCCAGCGCCTTCTTGGTGACGAAGCGGGTCTGCGGCATCGGGCCCTCGACCGCGTCGACCAGCAGCAGCACCGAGTCGACCATCGACAGCACGCGCTCGACCTCGCCGCCGAAGTCGGCGTGGCCCGGGGTGTCGACGATGTTGACGTGCGTGCCCTTCCACTCGACGGCGCAGTTCTTCGCCAGGATGGTGATGCCGCGCTCGCGCTCGAGGTCGTTGCTGTCCATCACGCGCTCGGCGACCTTCTCGTTCTCGCGGAAGGTGCCGGACTGGCGCAGCAGCTGGTCGACGAGCGTGGTCTTGCCGTGGTCGACGTGGGCGATGATGGCGATGTTGCGGATCTGGCGGGTGGTCATGCGGTTCTCTCTGTTCGATCGTTCACAACAAGGCCTTGCACCTCGGTCGGGCTGAGCAGCCTGGTGGAAATCAGTTCGCCGGCGACGATGTGGCCGGCGCCGAGGAAGGCCTTGGGTTCGGGGCCGAAGACGCGCACCTGCTGCGCATCGGCCAGTGCGAGGCGGCGGCGCATGCCGGCGAGGAAGCGCGCGGCATTCTCGGCATCGAGGCGCACGAGCGGGCAATCGGCCAGCAGTGCATCGGCACTCAGCAGTTGCGCGTCGCGCTGCGCTTCGTCCATCGCTTCCAGCGCATCGAGCGTCACGGCCTGGTCCAGCGTCAGTGCACCCGAGCCGGTGCGCCGCAGCGCCGCGAGATGCGCGCCACAGCCCAGCGCCTCGCCGATGTCCTCGGCCAGCGTGCGGATGTAGGTGCCCTTGCTGCAGCGAACGTCGAGCGTCCAGCGATCATGATCACCATCGACGATGTCGATCGCGTGAATGGTCACGCGGCGCGGTTCGCGCTCGACCTCGACGCCGGCACGCGCGTACTCGTACAGCGCCTTGCCCTCGTGCTTGAGCGCCGAGTGCATCGGCGGCACCTGCTCGATCTCGCCGCTGAAGCGCTCGCAGGCGGTGCGCAGCGCCTCGCGCGTCACGTTCACCGGGCGCGTGACGAGCACCTCGCCTTCGAGGTCACCGCCGCGGCGCGTCTGGCCGAGTTGCAGCGTCGCGAGGTAGCGCTTGTCGGCGTCGAGGCTGGCCTGCGAGAACTTGGTGGCGGCGCCGAAGCACAGCGGCAGCAGGCCGCTGGCCAGTGGGTCCAGCGTGCCGGTGTGGCCGGCCTTCTCGGCGCGGTAGAGGCGCTTGGCCTTCTGCAACGCATCGTTGCTCGACAGGCCGACCGGCTTGTCGAGCAGCAGCACGCCGTGCACGGCACGACGCGGGATGCGAGGGCGTTGCGGCCGGGTGTCGCTCACGTCAGTCGTCTTTCGCGCGCGTCGCGTTGGCCTGGCTGATCAGCAGGTTCAGTTCGGCGGCACGCTCGGTGGTGCGGTCGAAGTGGAAATGCAGCGTCGGCACGGTGTGGATCTGCAGGCGCTTGAACAGGCCGTTGCGCAGGAAGCCGGCGGCCTCGTTCAGCGCGACTTCGCACTCCTGGGGATCACCCACGAGCAGCGAGAAGAACACCTTGGCGTGGGCGTAGTCCGCCGACACCTCGACCGCGTGCAGCGTGACCATGCCGATGCGCGGATCCTTCAGCTCGCGGATCAACTCGGCCAGGTCGCGCTGGATCTGGTCGGCGATGCGGAAGCCGCGGTTGGGGATAGATCGCTTGTGTCGCATGGTCTGCTCCTAAATGCGAACCCCGCCTTCTTTTGGAAGGCGGGGCGCGGGACGAGGCCGGGACCGCCTTACAGCGTTCGGGCCACTTCCTTGACCTCGAAGACCTCGAGCTGGTCGCCTTCCTTGAAGTCGTTGTAGTTCTTCAGCTTGATGCCGCACTCGAAGCCTTCCTTGACCTCGCGCACGTCGTCCTTCAGCCGTCGAACCGACTCGATCTCGCCGGTGTAGACCACCACGTTCTCGCGCAGCAGTCGGAAGCGCGCACCGCGGCGCACCAGACCGGAGGTGACCATCGAGCCGGCCACCGTGCCGATCTTGGAGGCGACGAACACCTGGCGGATCTCGGCGGTGCCGATCAGCTCTTCGCGCTGCTCCGGCGCCAGCATGCCGGTCATCGCCGCCTTCACCTCGTCGACTGCGTCGTAGATGATGTTGTAGTAGCGGATGTCGACGCCGTTGTTCTCGGCCAGCTTGCGCGCGCCGGCGTCGGCGCGTGTGTTGAAGCCGATGATGATGGCCTTGGAGGCGATCGCCAGGTTGACGTCGGACTCGCTGATGCCGCCGACCGCCGCATGCACCACCTGCACCTTGACCTCGTCGGTCGAGAGCTTGAGCAGCGACTGCGCCAGCGCTTCCTGCGAACCCTGCACGTCGGCCTTGATGATCAGCGCCAGGGTCTGGGCGCTGCCCTGGCCCATCTGCTCCATCATGTTCTCGAGGTTGGCGGCCTGGCGCTTGGCCAGCTTGACGTCGCGATACTTGCCCTGGCGGAACGTGGCGATCTCGCGCGCACGCCGCTCGTCGGCCAGCACCATGAACTCGTCGCCAGCCTGCGGCACCTCGGTCAGGCCCTGGATCTCCACCGGGATGGAAGGTCCGGCCTCGGTGGTCGGCTTGCCGTCCTCGTCGAGCATGGCGCGCACGCGGCCATAGCTCGAACCGGCGAGCACCACGTCGCCACGCTTGAGCGTGCCGGACTGCACCAGGATGGTCGCCACCGGTCCGCGGCCCTTGTCGAGCTGCGCTTCGATGACCAGGCCCTTGGCCGGTGCGTCCTTGGCTGCCTTGAGCTCCAGCACCTCGGCCTGCAGCAGCACCTGCTCGAGCAGGTTGTCGATGCCCTGGCCGGTCTTGGCCGACACCGGCACGAACGGCGAATCGCCGCCGAAGTCTTCCGGCACGACCTCTTCGGCCACCAGCTCGCTCTTCAGGCGCTCGACGTTGGCCTCAGGCTTGTCGATCTTGTTCATCGCCACGACGATGGGCACCTTGGCCGCCTTCGCGTGGTGGATGGCTTCCTTGGTCTGCGGCATCACGCCGTCGTCGGCCGCCACCACCAGGATGACGATGTCGGTGGCCTTGGCGCCGCGCGCACGCATCGCGGTGAACGCGGCGTGGCCCGGGGTGTCGAGGAAGGTGATCATGCCGCGCGGCGTCTCGACGTGGTACGCGCCGATGTGCTGCGTGATGCCGCCCGCCTCGCCCGCGGCGACGCGGCTGGTGCGGATGTAGTCGAGCAGCGAGGTCTTGCCGTGGTCGACGTGGCCCATCACGGTGACCACCGGCGCACGCGTCGTTTCCTCGTGCTCCTGCTCGGCCTGCTCCTCCTCGAGGAAGGCTTCCGGGTCGTCCAGCTTGGCGGCGAAGGCCTTGTGGCCCATCTCCTCGACGACGATCATCGCCGTCTCCTGGTCGAGCTGCTGGTTAATGGTGACCATCTGGCCCAGCTTCATCATCTGCTTGATGACCTCGGAGGCCTTCACCGACATCTTGTGCGCCAGGTCGGCCACCGAGATGGTTTCGGGGATGTGCACTTCCTGGGTCTGCTGCGCGGCCGGTGCGACGAAGGTCGATTGCGAACCATCGCTGCGATCGCCTCGGCGGCCGCCGCGCGGCGCGCGCCAGCCGGCGCGGGCGCCGCCCGCAGCGCCGTCGCTGCGGCCCTTGAGAGCGGTGCGCTTCTTGGCCGCGTCGTCAGCCCAGCTCGACGACAGCTTCTCGGACTTGACCGACTTCTTGTCGCCCGGCTTGGCGGCGCCAGCGGTCGTGGTAGTGGTCGGCGCACCCGGTGCGCCGGCCTTCTTGTGGATCGTGCCCTTGATCTCGGTGGCCGGTTTGGCCGGCTCCTCGGGCTTCTTCGCGACGAGCACCTTCTTGGGCGCATTCATCATCTCGCGGATCGCCCGGGCCTCGTCCTCGGCGGCCTTGCGGCGCTTGGCGAGGTCGGCAGCGCGCTGCGCTTCCTCGTTGACGACGTCGGCGGCCTTGATGACACGCAGCACCGGCTTCGGCGGCTCGGCGGGTGCGGCCGGCGGTGCAGGCGGCGCCTCGGCGGCCGCGGCGGCCGCGGCGGCCTTGGTCGCGCTCTTCGGCTCCGGCTTGGCGGCGGCAGCAGCCAGGGCCGCAGCCGCTTCCTCGGCGGCCTTGCGCGCAGCTTCGGCCGCACGGGCCTCGGCCGCTTCGCGGTCGCGCTTTTCCTGTTCCTCGCGCAGGCGGCGCTTCTCGGCCAGGTCTTCCTCCTGGCGGCGCAGCAACTCGGCCTGGGCGCGCGCTTCTTCCTCGCGGCGCTGCAATTCGGCCTCGTCGATCACCGGCACGGCCGGCTCCTCGACCGCCGGCGCGTCGTCGCGCTTGACGAAGGTGCGCTTCTTGCGGACCTCGACCTGGATGGTGCGCGCCTTGCCGCTCGCATCGGCCTGCTTGATCTCGCTGGTCGACTTGCGCGTCAGGGTGATCTTCTTGCGCTCGCCCCCGCCGGCGGTGCCGTGCGAGGTGCGCAGGAAGTCGAGCAGGCGTTCCTTGTCCGACTCGCTGAGCGTGTCGTCCGCCGAGGCCTTCTTGACGCCGGCCGACTGCAGCTGCTCGAGCAGCGCCGCGGCCGGGCGATTGAGCTCGGCGGCGAGTTGGGCGACGGTTGTCGAAGCCATTGTTGAATCCTTGCTTGGTCTAGCTCTGTCTCGTGTCGGCGTGTCGTTCAGGCGGTGAACCAGTGTTCACGCGCCTTCATGATCAGCGCCTTGGCCTGCGTCTCGTCGATGCCGGTCATCTCTGTCAACTCGTCGACGGCGAGGTCGGCCAGGTCGTCGCGGGTGTGGATGCCGCCGTCGGCGAGCTTGGAGATCAGCTCGGGCGTCAGGCCCTTGCCTTCGAACTCCAGGTCGCGCAGGTCCTGCGACACCTCGTCGACCCGCTCCTCGCGGGCGATCTCCATCGTCAGCAGCGCATCCTTGGCACGGGTGCGCAGCTCGTTGACCGTGTCTTCGTCGAAGCTCTCGATCTCGAGCATCTCCTGCATCGGGACGTAGGCCACTTCCTCGAGGCTGGTGAAGCCTTCGGCGATGAGGATGTCGGCGACCTCCTCGTCGACGTCGAGCTTCTCGACGAACAGCTTGCGCACCGAGTCCGATTCGAGCGCCTGCTTCGAAGCAGACTCCTCGGCCGTCATGATGTTGATGCGCCAGCCGGTCAGCTCGGAGGCCAGGCGAACGTTCTGGCCGCCGCGGCCGATCGCGATCGCCAGGTTCTCCTCGTCGACGACGACGTCCATCGCGTGGCGTTCCTCGTCGACGACGATCGACTGCACGTTGGCCGGTGCCAGCGCGCCGATGACGAACTGCGCCGGGTCCTCCGACCACAGCACGATGTCGACACGCTCGCCGGCCAGTTCGTTGGTCACCGCGGTGACGCGCGAGCCGCGCACGCCGACGCAGGTGCCGATCGGGTCGACACGCTTGTCGTGCGAGACGACGGCGATCTTGGCGCGCGAACCGGGATCGCGGGCGCAGCTCTTGATCTCCAGCAGGCCCTGCTCGATCTCGGGCACCTCCTGGGCGAACAGCTCGATCATGAAGCCCGGCGCAGAGCGCGACAGGATGATCTGCGGGCCGCGCAGCGTCGGATCGACCTCGAGGATGAACGCCCGCACGCGGTCGCCGCTGCGCAGGTTCTCCTTCGGGATCATCTCGTTGCGGCGCAGGCGCCCTTCGACACGACCCGACTCGACGACGATGTCGCCCTTGTCCAGGCGCTTGACGGTGCCGACGAAGATCTTGTCGCCGCGCGACAGGAAGTCGTTGAGCAACTGCTCGCGCTCGGCGTCGCGGATCTTCTGCAGGATCACCTGCTTGGCGGCCTGCGCACCGATGCGACCGATTGACACCGACTCGACCGGCTCCTCGATGTAGTCGTCGACCTCGATGTCGGGGATCTGTTCGAGCGCCTCGAAATGCAGGATCTCGGAGTCGGGCAGTTGCAGGCCGGCTTCATCCGGCACCACGTGCCAGCGGCGGAAGGTCTCGTACTCGCCGCTCTCGCGGTCGACCGACACGCGCATGTCGACCTCGCCGCCGTGCAGCTTCTTCGATGCCGAAGCGAGCGCAGCCTCGACCGCGCCGAACACGACCTCACGATCCACGCTCTTCTCACGCGAGATGGCGTCCACCAGCATCAACAATTCGCGGTTCATCGCTCACGACCTCCGTCAACTTCTTGTCCGGGCGCGGCCATGCCGGCGGGCGCTTCAGCGGGCGCGGAACGACGCCCCTTGAAGTCGACCACCGGCACCAGCCGGGCCTCGCGCACTTCGTCGAGTGAAAAATCCAGTGCCTGATCGGTCTTGCCGTCGTTGAAGACGATCCGCCAGCCCTCGCCCTCGCCTTCCGGCCGGGGCTGCAGCACGCCGCTGTACTTCTTGCGGCCCTGGAAGGCCAGCTTCAGCGTCAGGTCGATGGCCAGGCCGGTGAAACGGGCGAAGTCCGCCGGCTTCTTCAGCGGGCGGTCCAGCCCCGGCGACGAGACCTCGAGCCGCGCATAGGCGCAGTTCTCGACCTCGAGCACATGCTGCAACTGCCGCGTCACCTTCTCGCAGTCGTCGACGGTGATGAACTCGCCGTTCGGGTCACCAGCGACTCGGTCGATGTAGATGCGCAGCAAGCCCCCCCCGGCCGAGCTCGTGCGCTCCGTGTCCACGAGCTCGTAGCCCAGACCGGTCACGGTGCGTTCGACGCTGGCTTGCCAACTCACAGGGTCATCAACCTTTTGCAAAGGATTCCGCAGTTTCTTCCGCAGTTGAGTCAGGACTCAAAAACGTTCAAGCAAAAAAAATGGGCTGGAAGAATCCGCCCACGCAGCTTTCTCGAAAACGGCAGATTGTAGCGTGGCTCCGAAGTACAGGCAAGCCACGGAGCTGTCAAGAGCCCCCGTCGGGCCGGGTCGCCATGCCAAAATCCGGCGCCTTGCACACACCAAACCAGCGCGGAGACTCCATGGGCTTTCTTGCCGGCAAACGCCTTCTCATCACCGGCGTGCTCAACAACCGCTCGATCGCCTACGGCATCGCGCGCGCCTGCCACCGCGAGGGCGCGGAACTCGCGTTCAGCTACCAGGGTGAACGCTTCAAGGAGCGCATCGCCGAGTTCGCCGCCGAATTCGGCTCGACCCTGACCTTCGACTGCGACGTCGGCGACGACGCGCAGATCGAGGCGCTGTTCGCCCAGCTCGGCGAAAGCTGGCCGGAGTTCGACGGCTTCGTGCACTCGATCGGCTTCGCGCCACGCGAAGCGATCGCCGGGGACTTCCTCGACGGGCTGACGCGCGAGAACTTCCGCATCGCGCACGACATCTCGGCCTACAGCTTCCCGGCGATGGCCAAGGCCGCGCTGCCGCGGCTGCGCTCCGGCGCATCGCTGCTGACGCTGTCCTACCTCGGCGCGGTGCGCTACGTGCCGAACTACAACACGATGGGCATGGCCAAGGCGTCGCTCGAGTCGAGCGTGCGCTACCTCGCCCACTCGCTCGGCGCCAAGGGCATCCGCGTCAACGGCATCTCGGCAGGACCGATCAAGACGCTGGCTGCCTCTGGCATCAAGGACTTCGGCAAGCTGCTGACGGACTTTGCCGCGATGGCGCCGATCCGCCGCGCCGTGACGATCGAGGACGTCGGCAACGTCGCTGCCTTCCTGCTGTCGGACCTGGCCGCCGGCGTGAGTGCCGAGATCACCTACGTCGACGGTGGCTTCAGCCAGGTGATGGCCGGCTCGGGCAACGCCTGAGCGCCACCCGGCCGGCGTCGATCGCTCAAAGCGCCTGCAGGATCTCGCGGCGCTTCTGCTGGTATTCCTCTTCGCTGATCAAGCCGCGGTCGCGCAGGCGCTTCAGCGTGATCAGGCGCTGCTCGATCTCGTCGGCAAAACCGGGATCGCGCGGACGAAGCGCCGGCACCGCGGACGGTGGCGCCGGCGCCCTCGCCGCGGGCGCCCGCGGTGCCGCCGCCGCCGGCGCCGGGGCCGCCGGCGGCGAGGCGGCTGCGGTCACCGTCAGCGGCAGTGCCACCCAGTCGGCGCGCGACAGCGTGCCGATGCTGCTGCGCAGCGCGACGTTGCCCGCCTTGCCTCGTGAGCCGAAACTGAACTGCGGTGGCCGGCCGCTGCCGCGGTAGTCGTTGTAGAACTCGTGGCGCGCGTCGTTCACGATCACCTGCAACTGTCCGCCCTGAACGAACAGCCGGGCCGTCACGGCCAGCGGCGGCTGGAACACGCCACCGCCGCGCCGCGAACTGCTCAGCAGCAGCATGTCATCGTTCGGGCCGGCGGCGGCGAAAGCCTCGCGCAGCGGGTCGAGCAGTTCGGCCAGTTCGTCGCTGGCAAACAGCGGCTGCGCCGTGGTGCCCACCGCGAAGCGCAGTGGTGCGAGCAACTGGCGCAGCGTTTCCGCCTCCAGCGTCGCCGGATGCTCGTTGGGCGCCGCGCCGCTCTCGCGCGCCACCAGCCGGATCGCGGTGAACTCACGCACCGTCCAGGTCCGTTGGCGCGGATCGGGGCGCCCGGCGTCGGCCGACTTGTCGCCGCCGAACAGGAAGTCCATCACCCCCGCCTGCGCAGGCACAACCGCACCGGCCAGCACGACCATCAGCCCCAGCGCACGCAGCGCCAGCCCAGCCCGAAGCCCTTGCATCGATCGAAGCCTTTCTCGTCGCCGCATCACGGCGTCACAGATCATCCAGGGCCCGCGCCGCACCAAGCAGCGCCGGCGATACGCGGGCCTGCACCACCAGCGTCGGGATCGGCTGCAGATAGCTGCCGAAACGCCCCTTCGCCTCGAAGCGTTCGCGGAATCGCGAGCCGTCGATGGCCATGCCCAGCCGCGGCACGATGCCGCCGCCAATGTACACGCCGCCTCGCGCACCCAGCGACAGCGCCAGGTTGCCGGCCACGTTGCCGAGGAAGCTGAAGAACAGCTCGAGCGCCTCGACACAGATCGGATCCTCGCCGGTTGCCGCGCGCGACGTCACATCCGCTGCCAGCAGCGCTTGCGCGCTCCGTCCACGCACCTCGCACAGCGCAACATAGAGGTTCACCAGGCCCGGACCGGACAAGGCCCGCTCGGCCGAGGCATGGCCGAAGCGCTCGCGCAGGCGCCGGATGACGGCTTCCTCCCGGGCGTCCGCCGCCGCCAGCGTCACGTGACCGCCTTCACCGTTGATCGGTATGGCGCGCTGCCCCTCGCGCGCCGGCAGCAGGCCCGACACCCCCAGCCCGGTCCCGGGACCGAGCAGGCCCATCGGCATGCCGGCCACGGCCTGCCCGCCCCCCACCTGGCGCAGTTCCTGTTCCGAAAGTGCCGGCAGCGACAGCGCCAGCGCGGTGAAGTCGTTGATGACGAGGAAGCGCTCCAACCCAAGCAACTGCCGCACCGCCTCGATCGAGAACGACCAGTGGTGGTTGGTCATGCGCACCTGGTCGCCGACCACCGGGTTGGCGATGCCGATCGCCGCACAGCGTGCCTGGCCCTTGCCCAGCGTGACCAGGTAGTGCTGCATCGCCGCCTCCAGCGTCGGATGGTCTGCGCAGGGCAAGGTGAGCACGTCCGACAGCGGCGCGCCGGGGGCAGCCTGCCAGGCAAACCGGGCGTTCGTGCCGCCGACATCGCCAACGAGGCGCGGATAGGTCGAGGAGTCCATGTCTGCCGGGACGAGATCCCGCGAGATTGTTGTTCCGGAGCAATCGTGCAATCGGCATGCCTGTACGTTGCCGGGCGCCGGGAAATGTAGCGCAACTACGTATCGATCTGGCGCAACAGCATCTCCTGGCGAACCCTGATTCTGGCACCGGCGGGATGTTGCTTCGATGCAAATACCAAGGAAAACCCGCGTACAGGCTGTGTAGTCTGACTACTAGAGTCGCCTCCGATTCAACGCTTCAGCGTCGTTTGTAGGCCAACTACCTTGGATCACGACAAGGTTTGGCGAGAGGCTGCTGCCACCGCCGCAGCCCCTGGCGGCGCCGAGGCGAGACGGTTTCCCGGAAGAGCGAGTTGGTGGCGGCGCCGTCCGCGGCGCCGCCCCCTTTTTTGACCGCCGGACAGCGTTCCCCCAAACCCCGGCGTGCCCAGCGATGCCCTGCATCGCGAACGCCGCCGGTCCTTCCCCTGCAGAACCTCTGAGGAGCCAACGATGAAAATGAAACACTCCCTGCTCGCCGCAGCGGCGATCAGCCTGCTCTCGACCGGCGTTCAAGCCGTGGACTGGGGCGGTTATGCCCGGATCGGCCCCGGGCAGAAGCAGGCCTCCGGTGACGGAAAGCGCTGCTTCGGCGGCGGCGACGGCGGCGGCCTGGGCTCGCAGGCCCCCGGCAAGGGCGGCATCGGTCGCCTGGGCAACGAGTGCGAGACCTACGGCGAGTTCGGCCTGAGCCAGAACATGTCGGCCGGCGGCGTCAACTACAAGGCGCTGCTGATGACCAACTTCTACAGCACCGGCTCGCATCCGCAGGACAACGACGGCAAGACTCCCCGCATCAACCAGCTCTACGTGGAGGCCAAGGGCTACGACGTGGCGCCGAACACCACGTTCTGGATCGGCCGCCGCTTCTATCACCGTGCCGACGTTCACATGGACGACAGCTTCTACGTGCACGGCGGCCTGCAGGAAGCCACCGGTGCCGGCGCGGACGGCATCGATGCCGGCATCGGCTCCCTGGGTGTAGCCCTGTTCCGCAAGGACGACGCAACCGTCGGCGGCAATGCCGGCACGCTGCTGAACTTCGACCTGCAGGACATCGCCAGCAATCCGAACGGCAAGCTGCGCCTGGTCGCCAGCTTCTCGAAGTTCTCCGGCACCAACGGCGAGAGCGGCGCGGGTCTGACCCTGCAGCACAACCAGTCGGGCCTGTTCGGCGCCGACAACACCTTGTGGCTGCAATACGCCAAGGGCTCGACCTGGCTCGACATGGGCTTCGCCGGCGGCACCCAGGACTCCGCCTACAAGCGCTGGCGCATCGCCGACAGCCTGGCCTGGGTGAAAGGGCCGCTGACTGCCCAGACGCTGGTGCACTACGGCAAGGCCGAGGAGCCGGCGGCCGGTGGCGGCACGAACAGCGCGACGACGCTCTCGCTGGCCGGCCGCGTCGCCTACGCCTTCACGAAGAACTTCAAGCTGCAGGGCGAACTGGGCACCGCGCGCACGAAGCCGGACAGCGGCAGTTCGCAGACCGTCACGAAGTTCACCATCGCGCCGACGCTGACGGTGGGTCCGAACTACTACGATCGTCCGGAGCTGCGCTTCTACGTGTCGACGTTCAAGCTCAACGACGCCTACGCCAACGCGAACGGTCAGTCGAAGAACTCGAAGACCGCGGCCGGCTTCCAGGCCGAAATCTGGTTCTGATCGATCCGATCGGAGACTGAAGGGTCGGCCTCTCGGGGCCGGCCCCATTTCCTGAAGCCTGCCTTCGACCTGGCACAGACCGCGATGGCCAACGTCCTGCTCAAGTCGCTGAAGAAGTCGTTCGGTGACCTGACGATCATCCCCGGCATCGACCTCGAGATCCGCGACGGCGAGTTCATGGTCTTCGTCGGCCCCTCGGGTTGCGGCAAGTCGACCGTGCTGCGCTGCATCGCCGGCCTGGAGGAGATCACCTCCGGCGAGCTGTACATCGGCGGCGAACTGGTCAACGAGGTGCCGCCGGCCAAACGCGGCATCGCGATGGTGTTCCAGAGCTACGCGCTCTACCCGCACATGACGGTGGCCGAGAACATGGCCTTCGGCCTGCGTCTGGCCGGCATGAGCAAGGCCGAGATCAAGGCGGCGGTCGACCGTGCCGCGCAGATCCTGCAGATCGAGCACCTGCTCGAGCGGCGCCCGAAGGCGCTGTCGGGCGGCCAGCGCCAGCGTGTGGCGATCGGCCGCGCGATCGTGCGAAAGCCGGGCGTGTTCCTGTTCGACGAACCTCTGTCCAACCTCGATGCGGCGCTGCGTGTGCAGATGCGCGTCGAGCTGTCGCGCCTGCACAAGGAGCTGGCGACGACGATGATCTACGTGACGCACGACCAGGTGGAGGCGATGACGCTGGCCCACCGCATCGTCGTGCTCAACGCCGGCCGCATCGAGCAGGTCGGCACGCCGCTGGAGCTGTACCACCAGCCGGTCAACCAGTTCGTCGCCGGCTTCATCGGCAGCCCGAAGATGAACTTCATCACCGGCACGCTGGTCTCGGCCACGCCGATGCTGGCCACCGTCAAGCTGCACGAGGGCAGCGTGGTGCAGATCGCGGTCGATGCGACCACGGTCGCCGCGGGCGAGCCGGTCACGCTGGGCGTACGCCCCGAGCACGTGCATGCCAGCGCGGCACAGGCCGACAACGCGGTGCGCGGCCACATCCAGCTCGCCGAGCACCTCGGCGACACCACCTACCTGCACGTCATGCTCACCGGTGCGACCGAGAGCCTGACCGTGCGCACCGATCCGGAGAACCCGCTGAACACCGGCGACATGGCCTGGCTGGGCCTGCCGCCGAAGCGCTGCTTCCTGTTCAACCAGCAGGGCAAGACCCTGCCACAGGCCGGCTGAGGGTCACCCCCGACGACCGGCGACGTCGTGGCGCGTTCAAGGGCCTGCGACCCCACTCAACCCCACTCGGGCATCACTGAAGGAGAACGGCATGAAGCTTCAACGTCAACGTCTGCACCTCGTCGCGACCGCCGCGGCGCTGGCCCTCGGCGCCACGCTGGGCAGCGCGCAGGCTGCCGAGCCGGGCAAGCTGCTGATCTGGATCAACGGCGACAAGGGCTACAACGGCCTGCAGAAGATCGGTGACGAGTTCGCCAAGAAGACCGGCGTGCAGGTCACCGTCGAGCACCCGGAGGACGCGCCGGGCAAGTTCCAGCAGGCTGCCGCCGCCGGCAAGGGCCCGGACATCTGGATCTGGCCGCACGACCGCATCGGCGAGTGGATCGCCGGCGGCCTGCTGCAGCCGGTCAGCCCGAGCAAGAAGGTGCAGGCCGACATCGATCCGCTGGCCTGGAAGGCCTTCACCGTCGCCGGCAAGACCTGGGGCTACCCGATGTCGATCGAGGCGGTGGCGCTGGTCTACAACAAGGCGCTGGTGAAGGAGCCGCCGAAGAGCTTCGAGGAGGTGATGGCGCTGGACAAGAAGCTGGCCGCGCAGGGCAAGAAGGCCATCCTCTGGGACTACGGCAACACCTACTTCACCTGGCCGCTGCTGGCCGCCAACGGCGGCTACGCCTTCAAGCTGAAGGCCGACGGCACCTACGACCCGGAAGACACCGGCGTCAACAACGCCGGCGCGATCAAGGGCGCCGAACTGCTGCGCAAGCTGATCGCCGAGAAGTACATGCCGACCGGCAGCGGCTACTCCGAGATGGAGGCCGGCATGTCCAAGGGCACGGTGGCGATGATGATCAACGGCCCGTGGTCGTGGGACAACCTGAAGAAGTCGAACATCGACTTCGGCGTCGCGAAGATCCCGACCGTCGGCGGCAAGAAGGCTGCGCCCTTCGTCGGCGTGCTCGGCGCGATGCTCAACAAGTCGACGCCGAACCGCGACGTGGCGGTGGAGTTCATCGAGAACTACATGCTCAGCGTCAAGGGCCTGAAGACGATCAACGACGACGTGCCGCTGGGCACGCCGGCGAGCAAGGCGCTGTTCGCCGAGCTCAAGAGCAACCCGAACATCCAGGCGACGATGGCCTCGGCCCAGGACGGTTCGCCGATGCCGAACAACCCGGAGATGGGCCGCTTCTGGTCGTCGATGGCCTCGGCGCTGGGCAACGTGGCCGACGGCCGCCAGACGCCGAAGGAAGCGCTCGACAGCGCCGCCACTCGCATCAAGGCCAAGTGATCGCCGAGGCCACGTGAAGGCGATGCTCGATCGGTGGCTCGGGCCGGCGCTGCTGGCCGCGGTGGTGCTCGGATCGCTGTACCTCGTCACGGTGGTCTACGCCACCGGCGAGGTGCTGCTGGCGGGCACGCTGCTGGTCATCAGCGCGCTGGCGGTATGGATCTACTCCGCCCGCGCCACCTACGCCTACCGCTACCTGTTCCCCGGCATCGCCGCGGCGCTGATCTTCGTCGTCTTCCCGATGGTCTACACCATCGCCATCGGATTCACCAACTACAGCTCGCGCAACCTGCTCGAGCAGCCGCGCGCCGAGGCCTACTTCCTCACCGAGACCTACCAGGCCGAAGGCACGGCCTACGAGTTCTCGCTGCATGCCGACGGTGCCGAGTTCCGCGGCCGGCTGCTCAATCCCGACACCTCGAAGGCCCTGCTCATCGGCCCGCTGGCGCTGGCCAGCGACAAGGCGCTGGAAGTCGTCGCCGCACCCGAGGAAGGCGCCGCGGTGACGCTGGCCGAGCCGGTGCCGCTGAAGGAGCTGATCGCTCGCCAGAAGGCGCTGAAGGCGATCACCGTGGTCCTGCCCGACGGTGGCCGCGTGCGCATGGCCAGCCTGCGCGAGTTCGCACCGGTGCAGCCGCTGTGGGTCAAGCAGGCCGACGGCAGCCTGAAGAACCAGGAGAACGGCAGCGTCATCCGCGCCAACCTGGAGAGCGGCTTCTACGAGACCGCGGCCGGCGAGAGGCTGCAGCCGGGTTTCCAGGTCGGCATCGGCTGGGACAACTACGCCCGCATCTTCAGCGACCAGCGCTTCCGCGAGCCCTTCCTGCGCATCTTCGTCTGGACGGTCGTCTTCTCCGCGCTGACGGTGCTGTTCGCCACCTCGCTGGGCATGCTGCTCGCCGTCATCCTCAACTGGGACGCGCTGGGCTTCAAGGGCGTCTACCGCATCCTGCTGTTCCTGCCCTACGCGGTGCCGGGCTTCATCTCGATCCTGGTCTTCAAGGGCCTGTTCAACCAGAACGTCGGCGAGATCAACCTGATCCTGTCCGGCCTGTTCGGCATCAAGCCGACCTGGTTCTCCGACCCGCTGCTGGCCAAGGTGATGCTGCTGATCGTCAACACCTGGCTCGGCTTCCCCTACATGATGGTCATCTGCATGGGCCTCATCAAGGCGATCCCGGCGGACCTGTACGAGGCCTCGGCGGTGGCCGGAGCCGGGCCGCTGACCAACTTCTGGAGCATCACGCTGCCGCTGATCCTCAAGCCGCTGACGCCGCTGCTGATCAGTTCCTTCGCGTTCAACTTCAACAACTTCGTGCTGATCAGCCTGCTGACGAACGGCCGGCCCGACTTCATCGACACCACCGTGCCCGCCGGCACCACCGACCTGCTGGTCAGCTACACCTACCGCATCGCCTTCCAGGACTCCGGCCAGCAGTACGGCCTGGCCGCCGCCATCTCGACGGTGATCTTCCTGATGGTGGCTGCGGTGTCGCTGGTGCAGATGCGCTTCACCAAGGTCGTCGAAGACGACAAGCGCTGAACCCGACCAAGGAGCAGTACGACCATGGCCATCGTCCTCGACCGTTCGCACCGCTGGCGCATCGTCGCGGCGCACACCTTCCTGATCTGCCTGTGCGCGCTGGTCATCTTCCCGTTCCTGATGGTGATCTCGATCTCGCTGCGGCCGGGCAACTTCGCCACCGGCAGCATCATTCCCGAGAGCATCAGCCTCGAGCACTGGCGCTTCGCGCTCGGCCTGCCCTACCAGGACGCGCAGGGCCGGCTGGTCGAGCCCGACCTGCCGGTGCTGCGCTGGCTGTGGAATTCGGTGAAGGTGGCCACGCTGTCGGCGCTGATCGGGCTGTTCCTGTCGACCACCGCGGCCTACGCGTTCGCGCGCATGAAGTTCATCGGCAAGAAGCAGGCGCTGACCGGGCTGATGCTGATGCAGATGTTCCCCTCGGTGCTGGCGCTGGTGGCGATCTACGCGATCTTCGACCGCATCGGCAATGCCTTCCCGGCCTTCGGCATCGACACCCACTGGGCGCTGCTGCTGGCCTACTCGGGCGGCATCGCGCTGCACATCTGGACCATCAAGGGTTACTACGACACGATTCCGGTGGAGATCGAGGAAGCCGCCAAGGTCGACGGCGCGACGCCCTGGCAGGCCTTCCGCCTGGTGCTGCTGCCGATGGCGGTGCCGATCCTGATGGTGGTGTTCCTGCTCGCCTTCATCGGCGCGATCATCGAGTACCCGGTCGCCTCCGTCCTGCTCAAGCAGCAGGACCTGCTGACGATGGCGGTCGGCTCGAAGATGTTTCTCTACGAGCAGAAGTACCTGTGGGGCGACTTCGCCGCCGCCGCCATCCTTTCGGGCCTGCCGATCACGGTGGTCTTCATCCTGGCCCAGAAGTGGATGATCTCCGGCCTCACGGCGGGCGGCATCAAGGGCTGACGGTTCGCTCACGACTCTTTCCCGGGCACCACGCCCGACTTCACTGCACGAGGCTCACATGACGATCAAATCCTCTCTCCTGCGCATTGCGGCCGCGGCCATCCTCTCGATCGGCGCGCTGGCGCCGGCGATGGCCACCTCCAACCCGCCCGCCGGCTCGATCGCGATCAACTACAACCGCTGCGACAGCGACTACGCCAACTGGGGCCTGCACATCTGGCAGCGCGGCCCCGGCGGGCCGGCGGTGCCGGGCGTGAGCTGGCACAGCCCGGTGGAGCCCAGCGGCAAGAACGACTTCGGCGTGTTCTGGCACCTCAAGCTGGAGAGCTTTCCCGAGGGCAAGGTGAACTACATCATCCACAAGAGCGACATCAAGGACCAGGGCGGCAAGGACATGCAGTTCGACGGCAACACGACCAAGGAGATCTGGGTCAACAGCGGCGACCGCAAGATCTACAACTCGCTGGACGAGGCGAAGAAGGGCCGGGCCGAGAACCCCTGCAAGTGATCGCCCCGATGACACGCCTGCGCCGCGCCCTGGCCGCGCTGTGCTGCGTGGCGGCGGCGCTGTCCGCGCCACCGCTGCGCGCCGCGGACATCGCCGACCTCGGCCCGGTCGAGGCGAAGCCCGTGCCGAGCGCCTTGCCGGCCGGCTGGGCGCAGCGTGGCGTGTTCATCGAGATCCTGGTGCGCGCCTACCAGGACAGCAATGGCGACGGCATTGGTGACCTGCCCGGGCTGATACAGCGCCTGGACTACCTGCAGCAGCTCGGCATCAAGGGCATCTGGCTGATGCCGGTCTTCAAGAGCGAAGACCGAGACCATGGCTATGCCGTCGTCAACTACCGCGAGATCGAGCCCGACTACGGCACGCTGGCCGACTTCGACCGCCTGCTCGCCGAAGCGCACCGGCGCGGCATCGCGGTGATCGTCGACTACGTGATGAACCACGTCGCGTCCGGCCACCCGCTGTTCGAGAGCGCCTACGACAGCCGCAAGTCGCCCTACAACGACTGGTTCATCTGGTCCGAAGAGAAGCCGCGCGGCTGGAACACCTTCTCCGGCGAGCCCTGGCGCGAGGGCAACCAGCGCTGGTACTACGCGGTGTTCGACCCCGGCATGCCCGACTTCAACCTGCGCAACCCGAAGGTGGTCGACTTCCACCTCGACAACCTGCGCTTCTGGCTGAACCGCGGCGTCGACGGTTTTCGTTTCGACGCCGTCGGTGTGCTGTTCGAGAACGGTGCGATCGGCTGGGAAAACCAGCCTGAGAACCACCAGCTGCTCAAGCGCATCCAGGACCTGCTGGCCAGCTACGGCAACAAGTACATGGTCTGCGAGTCGCCCAGCGACCCGGCGCCCTTCGCCGCCGCCGACTCCTGTGGCTCGGCCTTCGCCTTCGGCCTGCACAAGCACCTGATGGGCAGCGTCAAGATCGGCCGGCTGCGCGACGACGTGCTGTACTCGCTGCGCAAGCTGCCGGTGGCGCGCATGGCCACGATCCTGGCCAACCACGACTACTTCGCCGGTGCGCGGCTGATGCGCCAGTTCAATGGCGACGAGAAGAGCTACAAGCTGGCCGCCGCGTCGCTGCTGACGCTGCCGGGCACGCCCTTCATCTACTACGGCGAGGAGATCGGGCTCGGTCTCGCGGAGGGCGTGAAGGAGGAGGATCCGTCGATCCGCGGCCCGATGAGCTGGAACGGCGAGCGCCACGCCGGCTTCACCAGTGCCGACAAGCCCTTCCGTCCGAACGTGACGAACTGGAAGACGCACAACGTCGCTGCGCAGCAGGCCGACCCGGACTCGCTGCTGAACTGGTATCGCAGCCTGATCGCGCTGCGCAATGCCGAGCCGGCGCTGTCGATCGGCAGCTTCACGCCGCTGGCCGAGCGCGACGCGCCGATCTTCGCCTTCCAGCGCGAACACGAAGGCAGCCGCTTCATCGTGCTCATCAACTACGCGTTTCGCGATGCCGTGCTGGCGCTGCCGGCCGGCGTGGCGGCCACAGGCTGGGAGGTGGCCTTCCCCAAGGACGCCGCCTTGCCCTTCGTGCCGGTCAAGGCCGGCGCCAAGCCTGGCGACAAGACGGGACCCAAGCCTGGCACGACGCCTGCTCAGCTCAAGCTGGCCGCGCAGCAGGTGCTGATCCTGAAGGCGCGCTGAGAATCACCCGATGAGCCTCGACCGCCCCGCTTCCGTCCTGCCGCACGCCGACCCGCGCCTGCTCGCCGACATCGGCGCCACCTATGCGCGCTTCTGCATCGAGCACGTGGCCGGGCGCTTCGAACATGTCGCGGTGATGCCCTGCGCCGACTACCCCGGCTTCACCGCCGTGGTGCAGGCCTACCTCGACAGCCTGCCGGCCGGCATCAAGCCGCGACACGGCGCGGTGGCCATCGCCAACCCGATCGAAGGCGACTGGGTGCGCATGACCAACCGCGACTGGGCCTTCTCCATCCTGGAGGCGCAGCGCCAGCTCGACCTGACCACGCTGCTGGTGGTGAACAACTTCACCGCGCTGGCGATGTCGCTGCCGCGCGTGGGCGCCGATGGCCGCCACCAGGTCGGCGGTGGCGAGGCGCAGGCCAACGGCGTGATCGGGCTGATCGGCCCGGGCACCGGCCTGGGCGTTTCCGGCCTGATCCCCAGCGGCGACCGCTGGGTGACGCTGGCCACCGAAGGCGGCCACGCCAGCTTCGCGCCGACCGACGAACGCGAGGTGCGCATCCTCCAGTACGCCTGGCAGACCATGCCGCGCGTCTCGGCGGAGCGCCTGCTGTCCGGCCCGGGCCTGGAGCTGATCTACCAGGCGCTGACCCACGACCGGCCCGGCGCCGAACTGCACCTGAGCGCCGCCGAGATCGTGCGCCGCGCGCTGGCGGAGGCCGACTCGGCCTGCAGCGAAACGGTCGACTGCTTCTGCGGCATGCTCGGCACGATGGCCTCCGACCTGGCGCTGACGCTGGGCGCCACCGGCGGCATCTTCGTCGGCGGCGGCATCGTGCCGCGGCTGGGCGAACGTTTCGACCGCTCGCCCTTCCGCGCGCGCTTCGAGGTCAAGGGCCGCTTCAGCAACTATGTGTCGCGCATTCCGACCTACGTGCTGACGGCCGAGAACCCGGCCTTCCACGGCGTCTCGTCGCTGCTGGCCGACCATGTGCCCGACCAGGACGGCGGCAACCCGCTGCTCGAGCGGGTGCGCGCCTCGCGCGAGTCGCTCTCGCCCGCCGAGCGGCGCGTCGCCAACTTCGTGCTCGACAACCCGCGCACCGCGCTGAACGACCCGATCGCGCTGATCGCGCAGGGCGCCGAGGTCAGCCAGCCGACCGTGATCCGTTTCTGCCGCACGCTCGGCTTCCAGGGGCTGGCCGACTTCAAGCTCAAGCTCGGTTCGGGCCTGACCGGCACGCTGCCGGTGCAGCGCACCCAGGTGCGCCGGCAGGACAGCACCGGTGACCTGTGCGCCAAGGTGCTGGACAACACCATCTCGGCAATCATGCAGTTCCGCGAGTCGCTCAACGTCGAGGCGGTCGACCGCGCGATCGAGTTGCTGCGCCGGGCCAAGCGGGTCGAGTTCTACGCGATGGGCAACTCGGCGGTGGTGGCGCTGGATGCGCAGCACAAGCTGTTCCGCTTCCGCATTCCCTCGGTGGCGCACACCGACAGCTCGATGCTCGCGATGGCCTCCGAACTGCTCGGGCCGGAAGACGTGGCGGTGTTCGTGTCCAGCTCCGGCCAGCCACCGGAACTGGCGCGTGCCGCCGGGCTGGCCGTCGAGCGCGGCGCGGCGGTGATCTCGGTCACCGCCGGCCAGTCGCCGCTGGCGCGCCGCTCGACGGTGTGCATTCCGGTCGAGCACAGCGAGGACGTGACGACCTTCGTCTCGATGATCTCGCGCATCCTGCACCTGCTGGTGGTGGACATGCTGTCGGTCGGCCTGGCGGTGCGGCGCGCCGGGGCCAGCGCTCCCGGCACGGTGCCGGCGCCGGGCCAGCCGCCCTCGGCCGAGGGCCAGATGCTGCCGGTGCCCGGCGTGCTGATCTCGCACATCGCCTGATCGGGCCGGCGCGTCCCGCCGGCGCCGGATCAGGCCTTGACGCAGTCGACGTAGTAGCGCCGCGGCATGCCCGGCGTGGTGTCGTCGCCCTCCACCAGGCCGTGCACGTCGGTGTCGAAGCCGGGAAAGGCCGCGTTGAACTCGCGCGTGAACTTCAGGTAGTCGACGATCTTCTTGTTGAAGCGCTCGCCGGGGATCAGCAGCGGAATGCCCGGCGGGTACGGCGTCAGCAGCGCGGTGGTGATGCGGCCTTCGAGCGCGTCGATGTCGACCCGCTCGGTGCGGCGCTGCGCGATGTGCGCGTAGGCGTCGCTCGGCTTCATCGCCGGGTGCAGGTCGGACAGGTACATCTCGGTGGTCAGCCGCGCGATGTCGCCCTTGGCGTACATCTCGTGGATCGCCTGGCACAGGTCGCGCAGGCCCATGCGCTCGTAGCGGGGGTGCTGGGCGCAGAACTCCGGCAGGATGCGCCACAGCGGCTGGTTGCGGTCGTAGTCGTCCTTGAACTGCTGCAGCGCCGTCAGCAGGGTGTTCCAGCGGCCCTTGGTGATGCCGATGGTGAACATGATGAAGAACGAGTACAGGCCGGTCTTCTCCACGACCACGCCGTGCTCGGCGAGGAACTTGGTGACGATCGAGGCCGGGATGCCGTCCTTGGCGAACTTGCCGGACACGTCCAGCCCCGGGGTGATGATGGTGCTCTTGATCGGGTCGAGCAGGTTGAAGCCATCGGCCAGGTCGCCGAAGCCGTGCCACTTCTCGCCGGCCTTGAGCACCCAGTCGTCGCTGTGCCCGATGCCTTCGGCGGCGAGCTTGTCCGGGCCCCAGACCTTGAACCACCAGTCCTTCTTGCCGTAGTCCTTCTCGACCTTGCGCATCGCGCGGCGGAAGTCGAGCGCCTCGACGATGCTTTCCTCCACCAGCGCGGTGCCGCCGGGCGCCTCCATCATCGCCGCGGCCACGTCGCAGCTGGCGATGATCGCGTACTGCGGGCTGGTCGAGCTGTGCATCAGGTAGGCCTCGTTGAAGAGGTGCCGGTCGAGCTTGCGGCCCGGCGAGTCCTGCACCAGCACCTGCGAGGCCTGCGACAGGCCGGCCAGCAGCTTGTGGGTCGACTGCGTGGCGAACACCAGCTGGTCCTTCGGCCTCGCGCGGTTCTTGCCCATCGCGTGGTAGGTGCCGTAGAACTTGTGGAAGGCGGCGTGCGGCAGCCAGGCCTCGTCGAAGTGCAGCGTGTCGATGTAGCCGTCGAGCTGCTTCTTGATCGTCTCGGTGTTGTAGAGCACGCCGTCGTAGGTGCTCTGCGTCAGCGTCAGGATGCGCGGCTTGACCTTCTTCACGTCGACGCCGGCCAGCAGCGGGTTCTTGGCGATCTTGCGGCGGATGGCCTCGGGCGTGAACTCGCGCTCGGGGATCGGGCCGATGATGCCGTAGTGGTTGCGCGTCGGCGGCAGGAACACCGGCACCGCGCCGGTCATGATGATCGAGTGCAGGATGGACTTGTGGCAGTTGCGGTCGACCACCACCACGTCGCCCGGCGCCACCGCGTGGTGCCAGACCATCTTGTTGCTGGTGCTGGTGCCGTTGGTGACGAAGAAACAGTGGTCGGCATTGAAGATGCGCGCCGCATTGCGCTCCGACGCCGCCACCGGGCCGGTGTGGTCGAGCAGCTGGCCGAGTTCGTCGACGGCGTTGCAGACGTCGGCGCGCAGCATGTTCTCGCCGAAGAACTGGTGGAACATGCGGCCCACAGGGCTCTTCAGGAAGGCGACGCCGCCGCTGTGGCCCGGGCAGTGCCACGAGTAGGAGCCGTCCTGCGCGTAATCGACCAGCGCGCGGAAGAACGGCGGCGCCAGGCCATCCATGTAGCTCTTGGCCTCGCGGATGATGTGGCGGGCCACGAACTCCGGCGTGTCCTCGAACATGTGGATGAAGCCGTGCAGCTCGCGCAGCACGTCGTTGGGCAGGTGCTGCGAGGTGCGCGTCTCGCCGTAGAGGTAGATCGGGATCTCCGCATTCTTGAAGCGGATCTCCTGGATGAACTTGCGCAGGTTGACCACTGCGGGGTCGAGGTCGGGGCCGGCGGTGAACTCCTCGTCGTCGATCGACAGGATGAAGGCGCTGGCGCGGCTCTGCTGCTGCGCGAACTGGCTCAGGTCACCATAGCTGGTGGCGCCGAGCACCTCGAAGCCCTCCTTCTCGATCGCCTCCGCGAGTGCGCGGATGCCCAGGCCGGAGGTGTTCTCCGAGCGGTAGTCCTCGTCGATGATGACGATCGGAAAGCGGAAGCGCAGCATGTCGTGCCTCGGGGTGGCGGGTCGCGGGAGCGCGAAGTGTAGGGCCTGCCGGTGACCGTACACTGCGGCCGATCAGACTGCGAGGAAGATCGCATGGACCTCTCCGCCACCACCATCTGGTGGGTCGCCGCCGGCATCGCCGTCGCGGCCGAACTCGCCACCGGCACCTTCTACCTGCTGATGTTCGCGCTCGGCCTGGGCGCAGGGGCGGTGGCCGGCCACCTCGGCATGGGCACGAGCGGGCAGATTGTCGTCGCGGCGGTCGTCGCGGCCGCCGCCACGGCACTGTGGCATTTCAAGCGCGCGCGCCAGCCGCGCTCGGCGCCGCCCGAAAGCAACCGCGACGTCAACCTCGACATCGGCGAGCGGGTGCAGGTCGAGGCCTGGGGCAGCGACGGCACGGCGCGCGTCAACTACCGCGGCACGCAGTGGACGGCCCGGCTGCAACCGGGTGCCTCGGCCGCGCCCGGCGAACACCGCGTCACCGCCGTCGAAGGCAACTGGCTGGTGCTCGCGCCCTCCTCTTCCCACTGACTCCACTGACTCCACTGACCCCACTGACCCCACTGACTCCAGCTCCGAAGGCTCCCGCCATGGAAATCGCTCTCGTCCTCGCCGTCATCGCCGGCATCTTCATCTACCGCACCTTCAAGATCGTGCCGCAGCAGCATGCCTGGGTGGTCGAGCGGCTCGGCAAGTTCGACCGCACGCTGACGCCGGGCCTGAAGTTCGTCGTGCCCTTCATCGAGCGCGTGGCCTACAAGCACTCGCTCAAGGAGGTGCCGCTGGACGTGCCCAGCCAGGTCTGCATCACCAAGGACAACACGCAGCTGCAAGTCGACGGCATCATCTACTTCCAGGTGACCGACCCGATGCGCGCCAGCTACGGCTCGAGCAACTACATCCTGGCCATCACGCAGCTCGCGCAGACACTGCTGCGCTCGGTGATCGGCAAGATGGAACTCGACAAGACCTTCGAGGAGCGCGATGCGATCAACGCCTCGGTGGTTAGCGCGCTCGACGACGCCGCGGCCAACTGGGGCGTCAAGGTGCTGCGCTACGAGATCAAGGACCTGACACCGCCGGCGGCCATCCTGCACTCGATGCAGGCACAGATCACCGCCGAGCGCGAGAAGCGCGCGCTGATTGCCGCGTCCGAGGGCCGCAAGCAGGAGCAGATCAACATTGCCACCGGCGAGCGCGAGGCCTCCATTGCCCGTTCCGAGGGCGAACGCCAGGCCGAGATCAACAAGGCGCAGGGCGAGGCCGCCGCGATCACCGCGGTGGCCGACGCCACCGCCGACGCCATCCGCAAGATCGCCGCGGCGATCCAGTCGCCGGGCGGCGAGCAGGCGGTGCAGCTCAAGGTCGCCGAGAAGGCGGTCGAGGCCTATGGCCAGCTGGCGCAGAAGAACAACACGATGATCGTGCCGGGGAACATGGGCGAAGTGTCGGCGCTGATCGGCACCGCCATGGCGCTGCTCAAGGGCAAGACACCGGGCGCGAGCTGAGGCTCCTTCGGGCGATGCGATAAACTCGCGGGCTCCGGAGAGATGGATGAGCGGTTTAAGTCGCACGCCTGGAAAGCGTGTGAGGGTTAACAGCCCTCCGCGGGTTCGAATCCCGCTCTCTCCGCCACCACGCTAGACACAACGGGCCCTCGCGGCCCGTTGTCGTTTCTGCGACCCGAAGCCGCTGCGCCCCCCACAAGGGCTCCCACGCTCGAGGCCTGTTTCCCCCTACCTCATCGGCCACTGATCGCAGCGTCGGCGCCTATTGTCTGGTCAACGAGAACTTCGCTTGAACCGACCAGGGGAGCATCGACGATGAATGTGTTGCGCATCACGAGCCATGCAGCGGTTGCCGCCATCGCCTGCCTCGCCGGCTGGCTGATGCAGCCTTCTGCACCCGAAACGAAGGCGCCGCCGCCGGTCGCCCCGAGCCCGCAGCGCACCGCCCAGGTGGTGGACACTTCCGAGCCACTGATCGCCGTGGCCAGCGACGGAAACGTGACGCTGCGTGTCGAGCAGCAGCCGCTGGCCTGGGTGCTCGAGCAGATCGCCAAGCAGAGCGGCTGGTCCGACGTGCACAAGCGCGCCACGCCCGACGCCGTGGTGGCCGACGCGGCAGACGTGCCCAGCGTCGTGCCCGAGGTGGTTCCGGCTTCCCCGGCGCAGGCCGAGGCCCTGCTCCAGACCATCCGCAACGGCAGCGAAACCGATCGCTTCGACGGCCTGCTCGAGGCTCGATCGCAAGGTGTGCCGGTGTCCGACGAACTGCTCAAGTCGCTGTTCGAGACGGATGCGTCCGAGCGCGTGCGGATGACGGCCTTCGAGACCTATCTCGAGTCGCGCAGCGGCAGCCTCGGCGACATGCGCACGGCCCTGACCGCGGCGCTGTACGTGCCCGACGCGACGATCCAGCGCGAGGCGAAGCAGCGCCTCGACGAACTCGCAGAGAGCGAGCGCATCGACGCCGCCACGCCACAAGCGGCCGCCCCCTGAAGGACGCCGGGCACGCGCCCGGCCCCTTCCCCCGAGCGATCCCTCCGATCCCGTCTGCATGGCGGGGGCGCGGGACCCGGCTTGCCCACTTTCCACTCGGCGGTGCCCTCGGGGGCGAAGCGTCGCCGAACCTCGCCCGCCCCTGCCTGGAGATCCACATGAGCATCATCAAGACCCTTCGCCGCTGCGCCATCGCCACCGCCCTGACGGCACTGGCCAGCACCCACGCTTCGGCCGACGTTCTCACGGCGGTCACGGCGCCGGCCAACTGGACCTTCGCCGGGGCCGCCCAGACGACGATCCCGAACCTGACCACGCCGCTCTTCGCCAACCAGGCGAACCGGCGCTTCGTCGTGATCTTCTCCGCCGAGTGCGCCGTGAATGCGCCTGCCGGCAACTCGAGTGCCTGGACCGATGTGGACATCATCGTGCGCAACGCGGCCGGTGCTGTGGTCGCCACGCTGGCGCCGACGGTCGGCTCGGGCGATGCGTTCTGCTCGGCCAACGGCACGGCTGGCTTCGATGGCTGGGAGTCGAACTCCGTCACTGCAGTCGGTGGCGCCGGCCTGCCGGCAGGCAACTACCGAGTGCAGGTGCGCGCGCGGCTGAACGGCGGCGCCACCGGTGGCTGGTTCGGCGAGCGTTCGCTGGTCGTGATCCGCTGAATCCGACGCGGGCCGCGCGGCCCGCGCTCGCAGATTGTTGCGATCGGCCCGGGCCACGGTGCCCGGAGCCGGCGCGGTGGCCGTAGACTCGTGCCGATGAGCGCGAAGGATCCCGACGCCGTTCCCACCGAGCCGAGCCCGGCAGACGCCGGCCCGCGCACCGAGCCCTCCAAGCCGGTGCCGGTGCAGGCGGCCACGCCTTTCAAGCGCATGCCCTACGTCCCCAAGCGCAAGCGCGGATGGGAGGCAGTCAGCGTGCCGCTGCCCTTGCAGTTCGCCATCGCCGTGATCATCGGCGTGCTGGTGGCCACCGCGATCGCGGCAGCCTATGTGCGCTGGAGTTCCAGGTCGGCAGCCGAGGCGAACGCCCGCGCCACGGCTGCGGAGATCGAACGCATCGCGCGCGAGAACCAGCAGCAGGCCGAGGCGGAGCAGCGCGCCGCTGCCGAGCGGCTGCGCATCGCCGCCGAGGAAGAGCGGGTTCGCATCGCCACGCTGCGAGAGGAGCAGCGCCTGGCCGAAGAAGCTCGCCGCAGCGCGATGAGCGATACCGAGCGCATGGAGCAGGCCTTCGCGGCCAGCTATCGCCGGCCGGCCAACTGCGCCGACGCGGCCACGCTGGAGTGCGCCAACCACTACATCCGCGCCAAGCGTGCCTTCGAGGCCCAGTACCTGCGCAATCGGGCTCGCGAGAAGTCGGCTTCGCAGCCTTGAAGTCGCCCGCGCTTGACACGGCGCCGCGCCTCGCGTCCCCCTAGGTTCACACCCACCTGATGGGGATGGGCGCCTGATCGGCCGCGGCGAAGAATCATCTTCATCGGCATCCGGCCGAGCGACCCGACGGAGACACCACGATGGCACGCATGATGAACGGCAGCGACAGCGACAAGGTCCAGGTGTTGCAGCGCATGCTGGCCGCACGTGGGCTCGATGTAGGCGACTTCGAGATCGAGGAAGACGCCCGCTCGGGCATCAGCCAGTTGCTCGGGCTGGCCGGCGGCATCGTCTCCCTGCGCCGGCGTTCGACCGGTGAGATCCGCGTCTACGCCGCCGGCCCGGGATCGGCATGGTACGCGGCCATCTGCTCCGACCTCGATCGCGGCTACTTCAAGGCGGCCACTCCGGCCAAGGCCTTCCTGCGGCGCGCCGACGCCAGCCTGTCGGCCTTGTGGGTTTGAGATCCGCGCCGTCGTTCGATCAGCCCTTCAGCATGCGGACGAGGCCGAACAGGCCGAGCACGCCCATCCCGATGACGCTGCTGGCGACCAGCCAGACCATGAGTCCGCTGCCCCGGCGGTGGCGCACTGCAGTGACCGGCGTGACATAGAAGCCGGAGTGGAGCGAGTAGCCCGTGGTGCTTGGTGCGAACTCGCTGGGCCGTTCGTCCTTCGGTTCCAGATCCCAGTCGTAGACCTGCGTGTCCTTGAAGTCGCGGCGTGGTGACTTGTTCATGCAGGCATTGTCCGAAGCGCCATCGACCGGGTGCAGCCCGTGGCTGCGGGGCATCACTTACGTTTTGAAACACTGTGTGAACTATTGCCGCGCTGGCTGCAGCCCCCGGTACAGCGACATGTACTTCCCGGCGGCACCGTCCCAGGAAAAGTCCTGCGCCATCGCAGTGGTGATCAACCGGCGCCACGCCGGGGCGGCACCGTAGGCCTGCACCGCACGCAGCAGTGCCGCCTCCAGTGCTGCGGGCGTGGCGGCATCGAAGGCGAAGCCGGTCGCTCGACCGTCGCGCACAGCCACCTCGTCCGCATCGACGACGGTGTCGGCCAGCCCGCCGACACGCCTGACCAGCGGCAAGGTGCCGTAGCGCAGGCCGTAGAGCTGTGTCAGCCCGCAGGGCTCGAAGCGCGATGGCACCATGATCAGGTCGCTGCCGGCGATCAAGCGGTGCGCGAACACCTCGTCGTAGCCGATGCGCACCGCGACCTGCGTCGGGTGCGAGAAGGCGGCCGCTGTGAACGCGGCCTCCAGCACCGGGTCGCCGGTGCCCTGCACCACCAGCTGTGCACCGCTGCGCAGCAGAGCCGGCAGCGCCGCCAGCACCAGGTCCAGGCCCTTCTGTGCAGTCAGCCGGCTGACCACGCCGAACAGCGGTGCGTCGGGCCGCGTCGCGAGCCCGACCTCCTTCTGCAGCGCCGCCTTGTTGCGTGGCTTGCCGGCCAGGTCCTGCGCGGAGTAGCGCGCCGCCAGGCCGCTGTCGGTGGCCGGGTCCCACACCGCGCCGTCGACGCCGTTGAGGATGCCGCTGACGTCACCGCCGCGGCCGCGTATCACGCCGTCCAGGCCGCAGCCGAACTCGTGCGTGGCGATCTCGTGCGCATAGGTCGGGCTGACGGTAGTGATGCGCTGGGCGTACTTCAGGCCCGCCTTCATGAACGAGAGCTGGCCGTGGAACTCGACGCCGTGCGACTGCATGAAGCGCAGCGGCAGCCCGAGCTGGCCGAAGTCCTGCTGCGGGAACAGGCCCTGGAACGCGAGGTTGTGAACCGTGAAGACCGAGGAGGCGCTGGACCCGGGGTGCGCGGCCAGGTAGGCACAGGCCATCGCGGCATGCCAGTCATGCGCGTGCAGGATCTGCGGCATCCACTCCGGGTCCATCTCGCCGGCAGCGAGGTGCGCCGCCATCCAGCCGAGCAGGCCGAAGCGCTGCAGGTTGTCCGGCCACTCGCTGCCATCGGCGGCCTGGTAGGGGCCACCGCTGCGTCGGTACAGCCAGGGCGCGTCGACGACATAGGCCGCGACGTGGCTGTAGGGCATCGTGCCCAGGCGCAGCGCCACGCGACCGGCGCCGAACAGGGGGCCGAGCTCGGCGATGGTCTTCTGGTGAAGCACCGCGTCGACGATGGCCGGATAGCCCGGCAGCACCAGCCGCACATCGGCTCCCGCGCGCGCCAGCGCCTGCGGCAAGGCGCCGACCACGTCGGCCAGCCCGCCCGTCTTGACCAGCGGAAAGACCTCCGCGGCCACGTGCAGCACCTTCATCGGTCAGCGTTCCTCGAGCTTGGTGAGCATCTCGCGCGTGACCAGCGTGATGCCGTTGTCGGTGCGGGAGAAGTTCAGCGCGTCGCTGGCCGCGTCCTCGCCGATCACCATGCCGTCGGGGATGCTGCAGCCGCGGTCCACTACCACGCGCGTCAGCCGCGCACCGCGGCCGACCTGCACGCCGGGCAGCAGCACCGCCCATGACACGCTGGAGTGCGAATGCACGCGCACGCTGGAGAACAGCACCGAGCGGAACACGTGGCCGGAGACGATGCAGCCGCCTGACACCATCGACTCGATCGCCATGCCGCGGCGGTCGTCCTGGTTGTGCACGAACTTGGCCGGCGGCAGCTGCGGCTGGTAGGTCCAGATCGGCCAGCGCGTGTCGTACAGGTTGAGCAGCGGGTCGGTCGCGGTGAGGTCGATGTTGGCGTCCCAGTACGCGTCGATCGTGCCGACGTCGCGCCAGTACGGCTCCTCGTTGATTCGCGTTCCTACCGCGCTCAGCTCGAAGGGGTGCGCCGCCGCACGGCCGTTGCGCACCGCGTGCGGGATGATGTCCTTGCCGAAGTCGTGGCTGGAGTTCGGGTCGTTGATGTCGCGCTCGAGCTCCTTGTAGAGGTAGCGCGCGTTGAACACGTAGATGCCCATGCTGGCCAGCGAACGCTCGGGCTTCCCCGGCATCGCCGGCGGGTCGGCGGGCTTCTCGACGAACTCGGTGATCAGGTTCTTCTCGTTGACCGCCATCACGCCGAAGGCCTTGGCCTCCTCGCGCGGCACCTCGATGCAGCCGACCGTGCAGTCGCGCCCCTTGGCGACATGGTCGGCCAGCATCAGCGCGTAGTTCATCTTGTAGATGTGGTCGCCGGCGAGGATGACGATGTAGTCGGCGCCGTAGCTGGCCAGGATGTCCTGGTTCTGGTACACCGCGTCGGCCGTGCCGCGGTACCAGCTCTCCTCGTCGACACGCTGCTGCGCCGGCATCAGGTCGACGAACTCGTTCATCTCGCTCTTCAGGAAGGCCCAGCCGCGCTGCAGGTGGCGCATCAGGCTGTGGCTCTTGTACTGGGTGATCACGCCGATGCGGCGGATGCCGGAGTTCAGGCAGTTGGACAGCGCGAAGTCGATGATCCGGAACTTGCCGCCGAAGTAGACGGCCGGCTTGGCGCGCCGGTCGGTCAGGTTCTTCAGCCGGCTGCCGCGCCCGCCGGCCAGCACCAGCGCCACGGTGCGCTTGGGCAGGTCCAGGCTGAGTGCCAGATCGTTCGGGGTCATCGGGTCATCTCCTTCGTCGTTGTGGGCTGCGGCGACCGTCGGAACGCGGCGCGGCTCGATGATCGATCATTTTGGCGTCGACGCAACACTGGAGCGCCCTTGCGCGGTGCATGGACAGGCGCGTTGCGCATGGAGTCGTTGTTGTTACGCCGAACTCCAGCGTAATCCGGTAGCGAGCGTCGTGCCATGAGGTCGAGCCGTACCCGGCAACGCCGCATCCGACGCGGAGAAATCGCCCGTAACCCGCCCGGTCGGGCGCTCCGGCGCGGGCGCGAAAATTGCGACTCATCGCTGGTTGACGCTCCTCGAGCCGGCAGTGACACTGCGCCCGCCGCAAGGCCGGTGGTGCCGCGAATCGCCGCCGAACGACAAAGGATCCCAAGTGGACACGAACACGCTCTCCCCCGCTTCGATGGCCAGCGAACTGGACGATCACCTGCTCAAGACCGTCGGTGTCGCGCCGGCCCAGGCCACCTCGACCGAGCTGATGCAGGCGGTGTCGCAGGTGGCGCGCGAGCAGCTCTCGCGTCGCTGGGTGGCCACGCAGGCCAAGGAGCGTGACGCCAAGGCGCGGCGCGTCTACTACCTGTCCATGGAGTTCCTGATCGGCCGCACGCTCGGCAACGCGCTGGCCGCGCTGGACCTGGGCGAAGGCGCCGCGCAAGCCGTGCAGCAGCACGCGCGCAAGCTCGAGGAGGTGGCCGATCGCGAGCCCGATGCCGCGCTCGGCAACGGCGGCCTCGGTCGCCTCGCGGCCTGCTTCCTCGACTCGATGGCCACGCTCGGCCTGCCCTCGTTCGGCTACGGCATCCGCTACGAGTACGGCATGTTCGCGCAGGACATCCAGGACGGCTGCCAGGTCGAGTACCCCGACCCGTGGCTGGCCAACGGCACGCCCTGGGAGTTCCCGCGTGTCGAAGTGAGCTACCCGGTGCGCTTCGGCGGCTGGGTCGAGCACCACGGCGACAAGGCGGTGTGGCGCCACGCCGGCGAGGTCGCCGCCAAGGCGCACGACATGGTCATCCCCGGTCACGGCACCACCAAGGTGAGCACGCTGCGGCTGTGGAAGGCGGTCGCGCCGGCGCACATCGACCTGACCGCCTTCAACACCGGCGACTACGCGCGCGCCGCCGGCATGAAGAACGAGTACGAGAACATCTCCTGGGTGCTGTACCCGAACGACAGCACGCCGGCCGGCCGCGAACTGCGCCTGCGCCAGGAGTACTTCTTCGTCGCCGCCTCGGTGCAGGACATCCTCGGCCGCCACCTCGAGGAGCACGGCACGCTGGCCAACCTGGCCGACAAGGTGGCGATGCACCTGAACGACACCCACCCGGCCATCGCCGTGGCGGAACTGATGCGCGTGCTGTGCGACGAGCACCGCATGCCCTGGGAAGCGGCCTGGAACCTGACGCAGAAGGTGTTCTCGTACACCAACCACACGCTGATGCCCGAGGCGCTGGAGACCTGGCCGGTGGCGCTGATGCAGCATGTGCTGCCGCGCCACCTGGAGATCATCTTCCGCATCAACCAGGTCTTCCTCGACTTCGCGGCGAAGTTCCGGCCGGGCGACAACGGCTTCCTGGCGCGCCTGTCGCTGATCGACGAGCACGGCGAGCGCCGCGTGCGCATGGCCAACCTGTCGATCGTCGGCAGTCACAGGGTCAACGGCGTCTCGGCGCTGCACTCCGATCTGCTGGTCAAGACCATCTTCGCCGACTTCGCGGCGCTGTGGCCGGATCGTTTCACCAACATGACCAACGGCGTGACGCCGAGGCGCTGGCTGGCGCAGGCCAATCCGGGCCTGGCCGGATTGCTCGACCGCACCATCGGGCCGAAGTGGCGGCTCGACCTCGACCAGCTGCAGGCACTGCGTGACCAGCGCGGCAACGCGGCCTTCCGCGAGGAGTTCATGGCCATCAAGCGCGCCAACAAGGCGCGGCTGGCCGAGCACATCGCGCGTGTCACCGGCATCGCCGTCGACCCGGCCAGCCTGTTCGACGTGCAGGTCAAGCGCATCCACGAGTACAAGCGGCAGCTGCTCAACCTGCTGCACGTGGTGGCGCGCTATCAGGCCATCCTGGCCCATCCGAACGCCGGCTGGGTGCCGCGCACGGTGATCTTCGCCGGCAAGGCGGCGTCGTCGTACGCGATGGCGAAGAACATCATCCGGCTGATCCACGACGTTGGCTCGGTCATCAACCGCGACCCACGCGTCGCCGGCCTGCTCAAGCTGGTGTTCATCCCGAACTACGGCGTCTCGGTGGCCGAGGTGATCATGCCCGGCGCCGACCTGTCCGAGCAGATCTCCACCGCCGGCACCGAAGCCTCCGGCACCGGCAACATGAAGCTGGCGCTGAACGGCGCGCTGACCATCGGTACCGACGACGGCGCGAACATCGAGATCCGCCAGAACGTCGGCGACGACAACATCTTCATCTTCGGCCTGAAGACACCCGAGGTGGTGACGCTGCGCGCCAGCGGCTACCAGCCGATGCGCTACTACGAGAGCAACCCTCAGCTGAAGAACGTGCTCGACGCCATCGCCGGCGGCCAGTTCTCGGCCGAGGAGCCGGGGCGCTACCGCGGCCTGGTCGATTCGCTGCTGTGGGGCGGTGACCACTACCTGCTGCTGGCCGACTTCGGCGCCTACGTCGAGACGCAGCTGCGCGTCGACGCGCTGTACCGCCAGGGCGGCGAATGGGCCTCGCGCGCCATCGCCAACGTCGCCGGCATGGGGGCCTTCTCCTCCGACCGCACGATCCGCGAGTACGCGCAGCAGATCTGGGGCATGACGCCGGCGCCTTGACCACGGACAGCGCGACGGCGGTGGTTACCATCGACGCAGTCCTGCGGCTGACGTCCCGATGCTGAACGCCTCCGAAATCGATCTGATCCGCCACGCCCGGCACGGCGACCCGTTCTCCGTGCTGGGGCCGCACACCGAGGCCGATGGCCGCCCCTGGCTGCGCGCCTTCCTGCCGGGCGCGACACACGTGGTGGCCGTGGACGCCGTCGACGGCTCGACGCTCGCCGCGCTCTTGCTCGTGCATGTGGACGGGCTCTTCGAGGGCGCGGTTCCGGCGCTGCCATCGAGCGGCTATCGCCTTCAGGCACGCTGGGCCGACGGCACGCAGACCACGCTGGACGACCCCTACCGCTTCCCGCCGGTGCTCGGCGACCTGGACGTCTGGCTGATGGGCGAGGGCACGCACCTGCGGCCCTTCGAGGTGCTGGGCGCGACGCAGCGCGAGATGCTGGGCGTGGCCGGCGTCAGCTTCGCCGTCTGGGCGCCCAACGCCTCGCGCGTCAGCGTGGTCGGCGACTTCAACTTCTGGGACGGCCGCCGCCACCCGATGCGCCTGCGCCGCGAGTGTGGCGTCTGGGAGATCTTCCTGCCCGGCCTCTCGGTCGGCGTGCGCTACAAGTTCGAGATCCTCTCGCGCTCGGGCGAACTGCTGCCGCACAAGGCCGACCCGTATGCGCTGCAGTCCGAACTGCGCCCGGCCACCGCCAGCGTGGTCGCCCGGCTGCCCGCGGTGGTAGCGCGCTCCGAGACCCGCCAGAAGGCCAACGCGCTCGATGCGCCGATGAGCATCTACGAGGTCCACCTCGGCTCCTGGCGGCGCATGCCCGAGGAGGGCAACCGCTGGCTGAACTGGGACGAACTCGCCTCGACCCTGGTGCCCTACACCCGCGAGATGGGCTTCACCCACCTGGAGCTGCTGCCCGTCTCCGAGCACCCCTTCGACGGCTCCTGGGGCTACCAGCCGATCGGCATGTACGCGCCGACCTCACGATTCGGGGACCCGGCCGGCTTCCGGCGCTTCGTCGAGCGCTGCCATGCCGAGGGCATCGGCCTGATCCTGGACTGGGTGCCGGCGCACTTCCCCACCGACGCGCATGGCCTGGCGCGCTTCGACGGCACGCATCTCTACGAGTACGCCGACCCGCGCGAAGGTTTCCACCAGGACTGGAACACGCTGATCTACAACCTCGGCCGCACCGAGGTGCTGAACTTCCTGGTCGGCAACGCGCTGTACTGGCTGGAGCGCTACGGCGTGGACGGGCTGCGCGTGGACGCCGTCGCCTCGATGCTGTATCGCGACTACAGCCGCAAGCAAGGCGAATGGGTGCCCAACGTGCACGGCGGGCGCGAGAACCTGGAGGCGATCGCCTTCCTCAAGCGCATGAACGAGGTGGTCGGCTCGGAGCGGCCGCAGGCGGTGACGCTGGCCGAGGAGTCCACCGCCTTCCCCGCCGTCAGCCGGCCGACCTACCTGGGCGGACTGGGCTTCCACTACAAGTGGAACATGGGCTGGATGCACGACACGCTGCAGTACATGGCGCGCGAGCCGATCCACCGCCAGTACCACCACGGCGAGATGACCTTCGGGCTGGTCTACGCCTTCACCGAGAACTTCGTGCTGCCGATCTCGCACGACGAGGTGGTGCACGGCAAGGGCTCGATGCTCACCAAGATGCCCGGCGACGCCTGGCAGAAGTTCGCCAACCTGCGCGCCTACTACGGCTTCATGTGGGCCCACCCGGGCAAGAAGCTGCTGTTCATGGGCTGCGAGTTCGCGCAGGGCGCGGAGTGGAACCACGACAGCAGCCTCGATTGGCACCTGCTCGGCGACCGCCACCACGCCGGCGTGCAGCGACTGGTCCACGACCTGAACCGCTACTACCGCACCACGCCGGCCCTGTTCGACTGCGATTTCGACGGGGCCGGCTTCGAGTGGATAGCCCACGACGATGCGCCGCGCTCGGTGCTGAGCTTCGTGCGCCGCAGCCGCGATCGTCGCTCCGAGGTGCTGGTGGTGTGCAACTTCACGCCCACCGTGCATCGCGGCCATCGCCTTGGCGTACCGTCGCCCGGCCGCTGGCGCGAGCGCCTGAACACCGACTCCGAGCACTACGGCGGCAGCAACGTCGGCTGTGCCTTTGGTGCCGCCGACAGCGAGGCCGTGTCGAGCCACGGTCGCGCACAGTCCTTGCTGCTGGACCTGCCGCCGCTGGCCACCGTGTTCTACGAACGACAGGCATGACGATGCAGCCGGGACATCCTTGGCCCCTGGGCGCCCACTGGGACGGGCATGGCGTCAATTTCGCGGTGTTCTCGGCGCACGCCCAGCGCATCGAGATCTGCGTGTTCGACGACGACGGCAAGCGCGAGATCCAGCGGCTCACCCTGCCCGCCCACACGCACGACGTCTGGCATGGCTACCTTCCAGGCACCCGCCCCGGGCTGGTCTACGGCCTGCGCGCGCATGGTTCGTGGCGGCCGGAGCGCGGCCACCGCTTCAACCCGAACAAGCTGCTGCTCGACCCCTACGCGCGCGAGATCGTCGGCCGCTTCGAATGGCGCGACGAGCACTTCGGCGCCGACGGCCAGCACGGTGGGCACATGGACAATCGCGACAACGCCATGCATGCGCTGAAGGCGCGCGTGGTCGAGGAGCGCCACGACTGGCATGGCGACCGCCACCCGCACATTCCGCTCGACCGCACGGTCATCTACGAACTGCACGTCAAGGGCTTCACGAAGAACCACCCCGGCGTGCCCGAGGCGCTGCGCGGCTCCTTCGCCGGCCTCGCGTCCGACGCTGCCATCGCCCACTTCAAGCGGCTCGGCGTCACCGCGCTGTGCCTGCTGCCGGTGCACCAGCACCTTGACGAGCAGCGTCTCGTCGGATTGGGCCTGAGCAACTACTGGGGCTACAACACCATCGGCTTCTTCTGCCCCGATGCCGGCCTGGCCAGCGGCGCGGGCGGCATCTCGGCACGCGACGAGTTCCGCCGCATGGTGGCCACGCTGCACCAGCACGGGCTCGAGGTCATCCTCGACGTCGTCTACAACCACACCGCCGAGGCCGACGAGCACGGCCCGACGGTCAGCTTCCGTGGCCTGGACAACGCCAGCTACTACCGGCTGCCGCACGACCACAAGGCCCACTACGAGAACCACAGCGGCTGCGGCAACACGCTGGACCTGCGCCATCCGCGCGTACTGCAGATGGTGCTCGACAGCCTGCGCTTCTGGGCCGGCGAGATGCACGTCGACGGCTTCCGCTTCGACCTCGCCCCTGTGCTCGGCCGGGGCGATCATGGCTTCGACCGCCACGCCCCCTTCTTCACCGCGCTGGCGCAGGACCCGCTGCTGTCGCGCCTGAAGATGATCGCCGAGCCCTGGGACATCGGCCCCGGCGGCTACCAGCTCGGCGGTTTCCCCGGCGGCTGGCTGGAGTGGAACGACCGTTTCCGCGACACCATGCGTGCGTTCTGGATCGAGGGCGCCTACACACGCGGCGACTTCGCGCAACGCCTGTGCGCCTCGTCGGACATCTTCCAGCCGCGCCACCGCGCGCCGGCCGAATCGGTCAACTTCATCGTCGCGCACGACGGCTTCACGCTGGCCGACCTGACGCGCTACGCACAGCGCCACAACCAGGCCAACGGCGAGCACAACCGCGACGGCCACAGCCACAACCACAGCGCCAACTTCGGCGTCGAGGGGCCGAGCGACGACACCGACATCACCGCGCTGCGCAGCCGCGTGACGCGCGCGCTGCTGGCCAGCATGCTGCTGTCGCAGGGCACGCCGATGCTCGCCGCCGGCGACGAGTTCGGCCGCACGCAGGGCGGCAACAACAACGCCTACTGCCAGGACAACCCGATCTCGTGGGTCGACTGGTCGACGGTCGACGAAGACCTGCTCGCCTTCACCACCCGCCTGCTGGCGCTGCGCGCCCAGGCTCTGCCCTTCGCCAACCGCTGGTACGACGGCCTGCCCGACCGGCTCGGGCTGCAGGACGTGACCTGGCTGCGCGTCGACGGCAGCGAACTGCACGGCGACGAATGGCGCCGCCCCGACGGTCGTGTGTTCGGTTGCCTGATCGGCCGCCCCGGTCGCGCAGTGGCACCGCTGCTGCTGCTGGTCAACGGAGACGCCGGCGACATCGACTTCATGCTGCCCGGCGGCACCTGGCAGGCGCTGGTCGACAGCACCCACCCGCGCGGGCTGGCGCAGTGGCAGGGCCAGGGCGAGGTGCTGTTTCCGCTGCCCGGCCGCAGCGTGCTGGTGTTCGCCGCACTCGGCCACGAACTCGACCTTCCCAACTAGAACCCAGGACGGCGACCATGCGCTTTCCCCGCGCCAGCGGCGTGCTGCTGCATCCGACCTCGCTGCCCGGCCCGCACGGCTCGGGCGACTTCGGCGCCGGCGCCTACCACTTCGTCGACTGGCTGGTCGCCGCCGGCCAGAAGCTCTGGCAGATCCTGCCACTGGGCGGCATCGGGCCGGGCAACTCGCCGTACATGAGCACCTCGGCCTTCGCCGGCAACGTGCTGCTGATCGACCTCGAGGAACTGCAGCGCCGAGGCTGGCTGCTCGCCGACGAGATCGTGCCGCCGGCCGGCATCGCTGACCAGCGGCTGAACTTCGCGGCCGTGGTGCCCTTTCGCATGGACCGCCTGGCCCGCGCCGCGGCTCGCTTTGCCGCCCAGGGCAGCGCCGAGGAGCGCACCGACCTGCAGGCCTTCCGCGAACGCCATGCCGACTGGCTACCCGACTACGCGCTGTTCATGGCGCTGGCCGAGCAGCATGGCTGGCGCGACTGGAGCGACTGGGATGCACCGCTGGCCTCGCGCAACCCGGTGGCGCTCGCCTCGGCCCGCGAGATCTACGCCGAGCGCGTCGCCTTCTGGACCTTCTGCCAGTGGTGCTTCTTCCGCCAGTGGCTGGCGCTGAAGGCCTACGCCAACGGCAGGGGTGTCGAGATCATCGGCGATGCGCCGATCTTCATCGCCTACCAGAGTACCGAGGTGTGGGCGCGGCGCGAGCTGTTCGAACTCGACGCCAGGGGCAAGCCGACCGCCGTGGCCGGCGTGCCACCCGACGCCTTCAGCGACACCGGCCAGCGCTGGGGCAACCCGCTGTACCGCTGGAAGGCGCACGCGAAGGAGGGCTACGCCTGGTGGGTGCAGCGAATCCGCCGCATCTTCGAGCTGGTCGACGTGGTGCGCATCGACCACTTCCGAGGTTTTGCAGGCTACTGGGAGATCCCGGCCAGCGAGCCGACGGCAATCCACGGCCACTGGCTGCCCGGCCCGGGCGAAGCGCTGTTCAAGGCGATCGCCAAGCAACTCGGGCCCTTGCCGATCATCGCGGAGGACCTCGGTGTGATCACGCCCGATGTCGTCGCGCTGCGCAGGAAGTTCGCCTTCCCCGGCATGCGCATCCTGCACTTCGCTTTCGAGGGCGGCAGCGGCAACGCCTACCTGCCGCACAACCACGACATCGACTCGGTGGTCTACACCGGCACCCACGACAACGACACCACGCTGGGCTGGTGGGCGTCGCTGGGTGATGCACAGCGCGAACGCGTGCTCGACTACCTGGGCAGCGACGGCGCAGAGATCCACTGGGACCTGATCCGCGCCGCCTGCGCCAGCGTGGCGGACACCGTCGTGCACCCGATGCAGGACGTGCTCGGCCTCGCCGGCGAGCACCGCATGAACCTGCCCGGTCGTGGCGAGGGCTACTGGGAGTGGCGCTTCTCATGGCAGCAGGTGCGCCCCGAGCACGCGCGACGCCTCGCGCACCTCACGCAACTGTTCCGCCGCGACGGCACACCGCTGCAGGGCTGAACAGGCCCCACAGCCCACACAAAGGAAAACGGGGCGCCCAAGCGCCCCGTCGTCCGATCAGAAGATCGCGGTTCTCAACGAACCACGGCGATCTGCTCGCGCTTGCCACCCTTGTACGTGAACAGGGTCAGCGCGCCGTTCTTGATGTCGCCCTTCTCGTCGAAGGTGATCGTGCCGGTCACGCCCTTGTAGGTGGTCTTGGCCAGCACCGGCAGGTACTTGGCCGGGTCGGCCGAGCCGGCCTTGACCATCGCGTCGGCCATCACCATCGTGGCGTCGTAGACGTACGGGGCGTAGATCTGCACGTCGGCGTTGAACTTCTTCTTGAAGTCGGCCTTGAACTTGTCCATGCCGGCCTTCTGCTCGCCCTCGACACCACCGGCTTCCGCGCAGACGACCTGGCTGTCGGCCATCGAGCCGGCGGCCAGCTTGGGCAGTTCGCCCGAGCAGATGCCGTCGCCGCCCATGAACTTGGCGTTGATGCCGAGTTGCTTCATCTGGCGGATCATCGGGCCGGCCACGGCGTCCATGCCGCCGTAGAAGACGACGTCGGGATTCTTGGCCTTGATGGCGGTCAGGATGGCGGTGAAGTCGGTCGCCTTGTCATTGGTGAACTGCTGCTCGGCGATGGTGCCGCCCGAAGCCTTCACGGCCTTGGAGAACTCCTCGGCGACACCCTGGCCGTAGGCCGTGCGGTCGTCGATGACGGCGATCGACTTGCCCTTCAGTTCCTTGACGGCGTAGCGGCCCAGCGTGCCGCCCAGGTGCACGTCATCGGCGACGACGCGGAACGCGGTCTTGTAGCCGTTGCGGGTGTACTTGGGGTTGGTCGCCGACGGCGAGATCTGCGCAATGCCGGCATCGCTGTAGATCTTCGAGGCCGGGATGGTGGTGCCCGAGTTCAGGTGGCCGATCACGCCGTTGACCTTGGAGTCGACCAGCTTCTGCGCGACGGCAGTGCCCTGCTTCGGATCGCCGGCATCGTCTTCGGCCAGCAGTTCGAACTTGGCCTTCTTGCCGCCGATCGTCACGCCCTTGGCGTTCAGTTCGTCGATGGCCATGCGTGCGCCCATCTCGTTGTCCTTGCCAAGGTGGGCGATGCCACCGCTGGTGGGGCCGACGTGGCCGATCTTGACGACCATGTCTTGCGCCGATGCAGCACCTGCGGTCAGCAGAGCGGCCGCAGCCACCACGGCATTGAATTTGACTTGCATGCAAAAACCTCCGGTTGGAATGTTGAGAGCGTTCGGGAGAGAGTGAGGGTATTTCTCAACGGCGGAGACGATACTCCAAAAAAATGCACGTCTCTACCGGGTTGCCTCAGGGGAAACCTGCGCTTGCCGCCTGCGGCTGAGCCCACAACGCGCGGCCTAGCGACCGCGATGACGGGAGATCTCCTGAGCGACGGCGCGAGCGACGATGTCTCGCAAGGTCGATGCCAGCTCGGTGCGCGCCTCGCGCATCAGCGCATCGGTGGCGCGGGTCAGCGCCGGGGTTAGCACCTCGCGCAGCTTGACCTCGAGCATCAGGTCGATCTGCCGCTGCAGGTCGGCCAGCACGCGCTGCACGACTGCCTCTTCGTCGAGACCGGGCGGCGGCGGCACCGGCGCGGCAAGCGGCTGCAGGGGCGCCGGCTCGGTGCGTGCAAAGGCCGGGTCCGGGGTGGACGCGGGGCCCGCGGTGCCCGCCGGCGCGGGCTCGGCAATGCGCACGACCTCGGTCAGCGTGGGCACGCGCCCCGGCGGCACCGGGCGCATGCTCAAGCTTCCACCTCATGCCGTTCGATTGGATACCCGCGCGAGGCGTAGTGCTTCCAGCGCGCCCGCGCCGCGCTGCGATCGGCTTCATCGGTCGAGACGATCTCCACCAGGCGCTCGAAGCTCTCGAAGCCGGCCGGCGCGTCGGCACCGAGGTTGAGCAGCACATCGTGGTGCAACGCACCATCGAGCGTCGCCGCCAGGCACACCGGCGTCTCGCGCAGGCGCTCCGGCAGCGCCTGCCCTTCGCGCAGCACCACATGGGGCACGAACTCGATCGGGTCGAAGCTCCACAGCGCGGCGTCAAGCTCGGCCAGTGCTGCGGCCGGGCCGGTGACGGTCACGCGCGCGTTCTGCCGGGTCGCCTTGCGCAGCAACCGGCAGGCGTAGGCCACGCGGTGCGGCACGTTGAAGTGGAAGCTGACGCGGGTCATCGTCGCAGTGCCTGGCCCGGACCTCAGTCGGCGTGTGCGAGCACGAAATGGGTCAGCAACGGCACCGGTCGGCCGGTCGCGCCCTTGGCCGCGCCCGACTTCCAGGCCGTGCCGGCGATGTCGAGGTGGGCCCAGCGGTACTTGCCGGTGAACTTGCGCAGGAACATCGCCGCGGTGATTGCGCCGCCGGCGCGCCCGCCGACGTTGCCCATGTCAGCGAAGTTGCTCTTCAGCGCCTCCTCGTACTCCTCGTCCAGCGGCATGCGCCAGCAGGGATCGAGCGACGCGGCGCCGGCCGAGAGCAGGTCGGCGGCCAGCTTGTCGTCGGCGCTGAACAGGCCGGTGTGGTGATGGCCCAGCGCGATCACGCAGGCGCCAGTCAGCGTCGCCACGTCGACCACGCAGGCCGGCTTGAAGCGCTCGGCGTAGGTCAGCGCGTCGCACAGGATCAGGCGGCCCTCGGCATCGGTGTTCAGGATCTCGATGGTCTTGCCCGACAGGCTGGTGACCACGTCGCCCGGCTTGATCGCGCGGCC
>NZ_CALRZC010000012.1:0-77836 GCF_943372545.1 Variovorax sp. YR752
CCGTCGCCCACGATGGTGGCAGCCGAGATGCCCGGCACCTTGCGGTAGTTGGTCTCCAGGTTCTTCACCACCACCTGGTGCTGGCCGAGCAGCTCGTCGACCAGCAGCGCGAAGCGGCTGTCGTCGGCCTGCACGATCACCAGAATGCCTTGCGTGGGCTGCGTCTGCGCGCCGGCCACGTCGAACACGCGGTGCAGCTCGATGAGTGGCAGGTACTCGCCGCGCACGCGGATCACGTGGCCGTCGGCGGTGATGGAGTGCAGGTGCTCGGGCAGCGGCTGCAGCGACTCGATGACGTAGCTCAGCGGCAATATGTACGCCTCGCTGCCCACGCGCACCGACATGCCGTTGAGGATGGCGAGCGTGAGCGGCAGCACGATGCGCGTGGACGTGCCCTGGCCGCCCCGCGAATGAATCTCGACGTGGCCGCCCATCTCCTGGATGTTGCGCTTGACCACGTCCATGCCCACGCCGCGCCCCGAGATGTCGGTGACCTGCTCGGCGGTGGAGAAGCCGGGCGCGAAGATCAGCTGCCACACCTCTTCGTCGGGCATGGCGTCGTTCACCGGCAAGCCCTGCTGGCGCGCCTTCGCGAGAATGCGCTCGCGGTTCAGGCCCGCGCCGTCGTCGCTCACCTCGATCACGATGTTGCCGCCGTGGTGCTGCGCCGACAGCAGCAGCTGGCCAGTCGCGTCCTTGCCCTTGGCCAGTCGCACGTCGGGGGCCTCGATGCCGTGGTCCAGGCTGTTGCGCACCAGGTGCGTGAGAGGATCGACGATGCGTTCGATGAGGCCCTTGTCGAGCTCGGTTTCCTTGCCGTAGGTGTCCAGGCGCACCTGCTTGCCGAGCTTGGCGCTCACGTCGCGGATCACGCGCGGGAAGCGGCTGAACACGTAGTCCATCGGCATCATGCGGATGGACATCACCGATTCCTGCAGGTCGCGCGCGTTGCGCTCCAGGTGGCCCAGGCCGCTCAGGAAGCGCTCGTAGGCCACGGGGTCGAGCACGGTCGCGGCCTGCGTGAGCATCGACTGCGTGATGACGAGTTCGCCCACGAGGTTGATGAGCTGGTCGACCTTCTCGACATCGACGCGGATGGAGCTGGACTCTTTTGCGCTGGCCGGTGCGGGCGCGGCGGCGGCCGGCGCAGGCGCTGGTGCAGCGGGCGGTTGCACGACGGGTTCTGCAACTTCGACCACGGGCGGGGCAACGTCGGCCACTTCGCGCGTGATGTCGATCTGCGATTCGTCGATGACGAAGCAGCACACGGCCACGATGTCGTCGGGGTCGCAGGTGGTCGCGAGCCGCACGGTCAGCTGGTCGTTGCTGCGCGTGCGCGTCAGCACGGTGCCGAGGTTGGTCAGCTCGCCGGCGAGCAGCTCGCATTCGCTGTCGGACAGGCGCGCGAAGCGGATGACGAGCACGCCGTCGCTGCTGCCTTCGTCGGCCGGCGCAGCGGCTTGAACGACAGGCGCCGGTGCGGGCACAGGGGCCGGCGCGGGCGCTGCGGCGTGGTTGCTCTCCATCGCCAGCTGCTGCAGCACGCCGCAGATGTGGGCGACCCGGTCGGCGTCCGGCTCCTTGCCGGCCTGGTAGGCGGTGAGTTGTTCTTGCAAGGCGTCCTTCGTTTCCAGAAAGGCATCGATCATCGGAGCGCTCAGGTGCAGCAGCCCGTGGCGGGCCCTGTCCAGCAGCGTTTCGAGCACATGCGTGGTGTTGGTCAAGGCGGTGAAACCGAACGTGGCCGCGCCGCCCTTGATCGAGTGCGCCGCGCGGAAGATGGCATTGAGCTGTTCGCTGTCGGGCGCCTCGACGTCGAGGTCGAGCAACAGCTGCTCCATCTCCGCCAGCAGCTCGATGGCTTCGACGAAGAAGGCCTGGGTGAATTGACTGAGGTCCATCTGTGGTGCTCCGAGGCCCACGCTCACGCGCGCGGCCGCTTCCTTGTTCTTGTTATCCCGCCGTGTGTCCCGCCGCCGTGCGCGCCTGCGCGGCCGGTGGCGGCAGGCCGATGCGCGTGGCGCCGGCGTCGTTGCTGTTCTCGCGCTCGATGCGCTCCTGCGTGCGGTGGTTCAGCAAGATGATGCTGATGCGCCGGTTGATGGGGTTGCGCGGGTCGGCGCGGTCCAGGTGCATGCTGTCGGCCAGGCCGATCACGCGCAGCACCTTGTCCTCGGTCATGCCGCCCGTGACCAGCTCGCGCCGCGAGGCGTTGGCGCGGTCGGCCGAGAGCTCCCAGTTGCCGTACGCGCGGTCGTTGGTGTAGACGATGGCGTCGGTGTGGCCCGACAGCGTGAGCTTGTTGGGCAGGCCGTTGAGCACCGGCGCCAGCTCGCGAAGAATGGCGCGCATGTGCGGCACCACGCGGGCGCTGGCCAGCTCGAACATCGGGCGGTTCTCGCTGTCCACGATCTGCAGGCGCAGGCCTTCGGTCGTGATGTCGATGAGGATCTGCGAGCGGAACTGCTGGAACACCGGGCTCTTCTCGATCAGCTCGTCGAGCTTCTTCTTCATCTCGGCCAGGCGGCTGGCGTCGGCCGCGTCTTCGCTGTCCGCCTCGGTGTGCCGCACCTCGCCTTCGGCATGCATCACGTCGACGCCGCCGCCGGGGATCATGCTGGTGCTCATGCTGCTCTTGTCGCCGCCGGCCAGCGCCACGCGCAGCGGCATGCGAAAGTGCTCGGCAATGCCTTCGCGCTGCTTCGGGCTCGAAATCGACAGCAGCCACATGACGAGAAAGAAAGCCATCATGGCCGTCATGAAGTCGGCATAAGCGATCTTCCAGCCGCCGCCCGCATGGCCGCCGCCATGCCCGCCACCGTGGGCGCGCTTGATGATGATGCGGGGCTTCGCGTCGCTCATGGCGGTTTGAAGATCAGCGCGCCTTGACTTCGCGGACGTGGTCGTCCAGCTCGGTGAAGGACGGGCGCTCGGTCGAGAACAGCACCTTGCGGCCGAACTCCACGGCCAGCTGCGGCGCGTAGCCGTTCAGGCTGGCCAGCAGCGTGACCTTGGCGCATTGATAAACCTTCATGGCCTCTTCGACCTTCTGCTCGATCAGCGAGGCCAGCGGCGACACGAAGCCGTAGGCCAGCAGCACGCCCAGAAAGGTGCCGACCATGGCGTGCGCAATGAGCGCGCCCATTTCAGACGGCGGCAGGTGGGCCGAGCCCAGCGCGTGCACCACGCCCATCACGGCCGCGACGATGCCCAGTGCGGGCAGTGCGTCGCCCACGCGCGAGAGGCTGTGGCCGGGCACGGCGGCCTCGTGGCGGATCGTCTCGATCTCGTGGTCCATGAGGGCCTCGATCTCGTGGGCGTCAGTGTTGCCGCTGATGACCAGGCGCAGGTAGTCGCAGAGGAACACGGTGATGCCCTCGTGCGCCAGGATGGTCGGGTAGCGGCCGAAGATTTCGCTCTGCGCCGGCGCTTCCACGTCGGACTCGAGCTTCATCATGCCTTCCTTGCGGGCCTTGGCGAGCAGCTCGTACAGCAGCGCCAGCAGGTCCATGTAGAGCTGGCGGTTGTGCTTCGAGGAACGCAGCAACAGCGGCAGCTCCCGGATGGTCGCCTTGATGGTCTTGCCGTTGTTGCCCGCAATGAACGCGCCGAGCGCGGAGCCGCCGATCATCAGCAGCTCCACCGGCTGGAACAGCACGCCGAAGTGGCCGCCCATGAGGCCGTAGCCGCCGAACACGGCGCCGATCACCACCAGATATCCCAACAGAACCAGCACGCGCTTCCCCTATGCCCTGAGGCGTCCAAAACAAAAAACCCGCGCCGGGCGCCGGGGCACTTTCACGAGACGGCGCCGCCGATGTCGAGCACCGGGCCGCCCGCGATGAGGCCGGCGCGGCGCACGGGCGCGAGCTTGGGCTTGCGCGCCTTGCCCGCGCGCGAGGGCGGGCGGCACAGCACGCACACATAGCCGTGCTTGTGGTCGTGGGCATGCGCCACGAAGTGGCCGCCGCAGCGGCTGCATGGGCTGAGCTGCAACATGTCGCTGTCGAAGAAACGCACCATGGTCTCGGCGCGCGTGAAGTCGAGCACGACCTCGCTGCCTTGCGATTCGACCTGCTCGGTGTACAGGCGGTAGGCCTTGATGAGCGCGGGCAGTTCGTCCTCGCCGGCCTCGTCGCGCATGAAGCGGTAGATGTTGTAGAACATCGACGAGTGGATGTTGGCCAGCCAGGTCATGTACCAGTCGGTAGAAAACGGCAGCAGGCCCTTGGGCGGCGAGACGCCCTTGAGTTCCTTGTACAGGCGGATCAGCCGCTCGCGGCTCAGCGCGACCACGGCCTCCAGGAACTGCAGGCGCGCACCCAGGCCGATGAGCTCGACCGCGAGCTGCACCTGCCGGACCTCGCCCAGGATGCTCTTGGCGGTCATGCGCTGGCCGAACCCGCTTTGCGCATCTGCGGCGGGGTGTGGGTATGGGTGTGGGCTTGTGCCTGCGCCTGGCGCGCGCTCATCAGGATCGACATGTGGGCCTGCTGCAGCGCCGACTCCTTGCCCTCGCCGACCACGGCGAACATGGGCCGGTCGTCCAGGCGAAAGCTGCACAGCAGGAAGTTGGACGCGGCCAGCTTCACGATCTGGCTGAGCGACATGTTCATGAGCAGATCGGCCAGCTCGCGCCCCACGCCGAGGCGGAACATGGCCTCGGCCCGGTCCCGTTTCACCAGCTTCTGCGCGAGCAGCATGTAGGCCAGATTGATCTCGCCGATTTCCTTCGAAATCACACCGCCTGCGTTGACATTGCAATTTTCCACGTCTACTTCCATTTCCGATTCCATGTCGACTTCGCCGTCCAATCCAACATGTATACATTATATACACACTTATTTACACTTAGAAGACAGAGTAGCCCAAAAAGTTAAATGGACGGTCGACGGGAAAGCCTGACTTTCCCTCTGGGGAATCGGTTTCATGCACGGTTCGGGCGAGTGCTCGGGCAGCGCAAGCAATTGTTACTGGCGTGTGTATTCCGTCATTGGCAATCACGTCGCCAATTGAATTTAAAAAGACTATCGGGTACCAACCTGCGTGAATCGGCAGGCTGGATTTTTAAATCCCTCAATAGATCAATGACTTTCCATAGAACACCGCTTCGTCACGGCGCCGCAGCCTCGGCGCCGCCTTCCAGCCGGTGAATCCAGGCCATCACTTCCGCGACCGCCTGGTACAGCTGCGGCGGGATCTGGCGGTCGAGGTCGACCTGCATCAGCAGCTTCACGAGGTCGGCCGACGCATGCACGTAGAGCCCGTGCGTGCGCGCCTCGCGCATGATCGATTCGGCCACCACGCCATAGCCCTTGGCGACGACGACGGGCGCCTTGCGCGTGTCCGCGTGCGAGAGCACGACGGCGCTGTGGCGGTTGCGAAGGTCATCGCTCATCCCGCTTCCTTCGCCGTGACCTGCAACTGCTGCAGCTGAAGGCCCACGGCTTCAAAACGTTGCGCGAGCCGGCCGGCGTCGCCGCGCAGGCGGGCCACGGTGCTGTCTTCGCGCGCATGCAGGTGCGCCTGCACGGTCGGCCCGCTGAGACTCAGGCGCAGATCGACTTCGCCCAGGCGCGGCAGCACGAGCGACACGGTGGTCGACCAGCGGCGTGTGCCTTCTTCATCGGATGGCTCGCCTTCGCGTGCGCCGGACTGGGCCTGCTCTTCCTCGATGGCCCACGCCATTGGCACGTCGGGCCAGGCTTGGCCGTTCCATCGGAAGGCGGCGCTGGCCAGCAGGTCGAGCTGTTGATGCACGACGGTGACGGCTTGCGGATGGATCACTTCGGCGCCGCGTGGGGCGGGCGTGTTGGTGACGTCGACTGCGGCGCGTGCGTGTTCTGCGATGCGGGGCGCGGGCACTTCCGACACGGCATCGGACAACCCGTAGGCCGCTTGCACGCGCGCCGCATCCGGTGCGGGAGCAGCAGCGGTCTCGCTGCGCGCGACCACGCGCGCAGGTTGCGTGATGTCAGATTCCGGCGCGTCGGCCGGCGCCGCTGCATTCGGCGCGGGCTGCGTCACACCATCAGCCACAGTCAACGCCGTCGCGGCAGTCACCACGCCCTGCCCCGTTGGTGCCAACGTCGTCGCCACCATCACCGGACTCGCCCAGCGCGCCTGCGGCTCGCGCGCCATCTGCGCCAGCGTGCGGGTGCCCGCAGCGAATTCTGCAAGGTGCGATTCGTAGAACAACCCGCTGTCCGACACCGTCTGCGCCAGCGTGCCCGCGAGTGCAGCGGTGTTCGCGCCTTGCCGCGCCACGGGCAGCAACAACGGCGCCTCGCCACGCACCGGCCCCGGCTCGGCCTGCAGGTCGGCCAGCACCGCGCCGATCACACGCGCAGCCACCGACAACCGCGTGTCGATGGAAGACGGTGCACCGCCAGCCGAAGGCGCAGCCACCTCACCACCGGACGCGCCCGACGGCACCAGCCGGTCCAGCGCCGCGCGCGAAGGCAGGCGCACGTCGTTCGCCGTCTTCGGCACGGCCACCGCCGCACCGGGCGCGCCCACCGCGGTCTCCGGCTTGAGGCCGAGCAGGTCCAGCCGCGGCGTCAGGCGCGCGGCCATCAGTGCATCGATCAGTCCGGTGAGTCCCAGCATGGCCACGGTGGTGTTGTCCTGTCGGTTCGCGTCAGTGCGCGAGGCCGTAGGCCTTGCCCAGGTTCTTCTGGTGGTTCAGCGAATCCATGCGGCGGATCAGGTCGTCGAGCTGCGGCTTGATGAGCCCTGACAGCTCGGCCTGCTCGGTGCAGATGCGCTCGAGCAGGCGCAGCACCAGGTCGCGCTGTGCAGGCTCCAGCGACGCCAGCGGCTGGATCGCCTTCAGGCGCTCGACCGACGCCGAACACCGCGCCTCCAGCTCGGGCAGTTGCCCCCAATCCTTCGCACGGGCCAGCGCCAGCATCGTCGAGATGCACGTGGCCAGCTGCTCGTAGCAATGAACGATCTCGCTGCGCACGGCCATCTGTTCCTGCCCCCAGGTCACGCTCTGCATCATCAGTTGGAAGGCCTGTCGTCGATCTCCCGCCAGGCGGAAGACAGGTGGTCGAGCAGGCGGTCGGCCTCGTCCAGCGCCTGCACATCGTTGCGCAGGTTGGCCAGCAGCAGGCGTTGCACGACGTAGTCGTAGAGCGACGACAGGTTGCCGACGATGTCGGTGCCGGCCTCGCCGGCCGCCTCGGCGTCGAGGCTGGCCTTCAAGCCGTTGTCGACGATGTTGATCGCCTTCGAAATCGCCTGCCCCTTGGCGCCGATGTCGCCGGCCGCCATGTGCAGGCGCGCCGCGCCGATGGCGGTCTTGGCGCCGTCGAACAGCATGTGGATGAGCTGCAGCGGCGACGCACTCATGGCGCGCGTCTCGATGCCGACGCGCGCGTAGACGCCGGCGCCGGTGCGGGAGTGGTGAGAGCTGTACATGGGGTGTCCTGTCCTCAGCCCTTGCTGGCGTTCATCGCGTCGAACTGCTGGGCGAGGTATTTCAGCGTGTTGTTCATGCTGCTCATCGCCACGTCCAGCTGCACGAACTGCTTGCGGTAGCGCTCCACGGTCGCGTCGGCGCGTTCCTTCATCGCGGTGTACTGGGTGTCGAGCTGCTTGAGCGAAGTCGTCACGCCGTCGGTGGCGGCCTTGAGTGCGCCCTTGCTGCCCGTGAGGTCGTCGATCACCGCGGTCAGCTGTTTGCCGTAGCCGGTGGTGCTGCCGGTGCCGCTGGCAAAGAGCTTCGACACGCCTTCCAGGTTGGTGTCGATGGCCTTGTCGAGCTTGTCGTTGTCGATGGCCAGCGTGCCGTCCTTCTGGAACGAAATGCCGATGGACGTGAGCACCTTCAGGTCGTTCGCACCGCCCGGCTGCGGGCTCGTGAGCGCCTGGCGGATGCGCGTCTGCAGGTTGCGCAAGGTCGAGTCGCCCACCAGCGGCGCGGCCGTTTCTGCTTCGGCGTCGAAGGCCGTGAGCGACTTCGCGGTGCTCTGCAGCGCGTTGTAGGCCTTCACGAAATCGGTGATGGCCGTCTTCACCGCCGTCGTGCTGGCCTTCATCACGAGGTTGAGCTTGCCGGTCTGCACCAGCGTGAGCGTGGTGCCCTGGATGGCGTCGGTCACCGAGTTGGTCGTGCTGGTGACAGCGATGCCGTTGACGGTGAGCTTCGCGTTCTGCGCCGCCGCGGTCTGCTGCAGGTTCTGCGTGCCGGCGGGGTCGTTGTTCAGCAGGTTCTGCAGCGCGGCGTCGCCGTCCACCGAGATGCGCATGGCCGAGGTTTCGCCGGTCTGCGTGGAGGTGAGCACCAGCCGGTTGGGCGTGCCGCTGCCGTCGTTCACGATGGTGGCCGAGACGCCCGCGTTGGCCGCGTTGATCGCATCGCGGATGCCGCCCAGCGTGTTGTTGCCGGCATCGATGGTGATCGGCTTGGCCGTGCGCGTGGTGTCCTTGTCGAAGGTGGCGCCGGTGTACTGGCCGGTCACCGGGTCCAGCGTGCCGCCGGACACCTTGCCGAAGTCGATGGTGATCGTGCCGCTGCCGATCGCGGTGGTGGTGTTGGTCTGCCCCTTCGCGATGACCGACTGCGCCTGTGCGAGCTGCGAGATGTCGATGGCGTAGGTGCCCGCCGAACGCGGGTCGGTGCCGCTGGCGGCCAGGATGCCGCTCACGCTCGGCGTGCCGGTGATGGCCTGGAACAGCGCCGGGTCGCCCAGCTTCTTGGCCGCCGCCTGGATGCCGGTGAGCGCGCTTTGCAGCGTGCCGTAGGCCGAGAGCTTGCTGTCGTAACTGGTCTGCTTGGCCTTCAGGGCCACGAGCGGCTGGTTTTCTGCCGTCTGCAGCTGGGTCAGCAAAGCGCCCAGGTCAAGGTTGGCGCCAACGCCGATGCTGCTGATCGATGCCATGTCGAGGGTGTCCTGAAATGCGGATGAAATGAAGAGGTCTGGAAGAAGCGCGCCGTCAGGCTTGCTGGCTCACCAGAAGCCCGGCCTGCTGGTCCATGACCTTGGCGATGCGAACGACCTCTTCGGTCGGAATCTGGCGAATGACTTCGCCGTTGCTGCGGTCGACCACCTTGACAACGAGCTTGTCGGTGTCGCGGTCGACCTCGAACTGCAGGCTGATCGAACGGCTTTCGAGCGACGCGTTGACGGACTTCACCGCCATCTCGATCTGCACGGGCGTCGCCTCCTCGACCTCGGCCTTGCGCAGTGCGGCGACCTCGGTCGCGGCTGCAGCAGCGGCGCCGGTGCGGCCGGCGAGCAGTTGCTGCAGCCAGGGGCTTTCTGTCGCGGCAGAGGCGGCGGGTACGGGCTGGGACAGGGTCTGCGTGCCGTTTCTTCTTCGGGTGTTCGTTGTCCGGTGCGGCCGCGCCAACCACGTGGCCGCACAGGACAACGCAGGCAGCTTCGGGTGTCCCCGAAGGCCTGCGAGCAAAAAACAAAGACACCGGGCGCCACCCTTGTGAGGGGCGCCCGGTGGTCTTCGCGAATCAACGCAGCAGCGAGAGCACGCCTTGCGTGGTCTGGTTCGCCTGTGCCAGCACCGAGGTACCGGCCTGCTGCAGGATCTGCGCGCGCGTCATGTTCGACACTTCCACGGCGTAGTCCGCGTCTTCGATGCGCGAACGCGACGACGACAGGTTGGAGATCGTGGTGCCGAGGTTGGCGATCACCGAGTCGAAACGGTTCTGCACCGCACCCAGCGACGAGCGCAGCTGGTCGACCTTCGACAGGGCGGCGTCCAGGGCCTTGAGCGGGTCGGTCGTTGCGGTGGTGTTGCTGACCGTCTTGGTGGTCAGGGCGCCGGTCTTCGTGGCGTCTGCGTAGACGGTGTTGGCCTTGCTGTCGGTCACGGCGCCGTTTTCGTGCATCGTGATCGTTTCCGACGTGGCGGCGCCAATGGCACCGCTGATGTCGACGAACTGCGCAGCAGCAGCGGCACCCGTCACCGCGCCGTTGACGGCCACGCTGAAGGGAGCGGTGGCGCCACCGGCACCGTCGATGTCGATCGCCGCGACAGCCGCGAACGAGTTGACGCGGGCATTGACCGTCGCAGCAGCCACGGGCTCGTTCTTGACGTCCATCACGCCAGCAGCCGTGGTCGTGAACACGGTGCCCGTGTTGTTGATCTTGATCGTGTCGCCAGCGGTGTCCATCGCCGTGGTCAGCGACGCGACGGTTGCGAGCACGGCGCCGCCGCCGTTGTCCGTGGCCGTCAGGTTGCCGTCGGTGGCGTCGATGTACAGGGCCGAACCATCGGCGGCAGTGATGCCGCCCGAGCTGTCGATCTTGACGTCCGTCGCCTTGCCGCCGAGGGTCACGGTCGCGGACAGGCTCTGGCCAGCCGGTGCCTTCAGCGAATCCGTCAGCGCGGCGCCGGTGCGGCCCGTTTCAGCCAGCGTGTAGCTCTTCGAAGAAGCGCTGTAGGTGTAGGTGGCCGCACCGATGGCGACCGTGCCCTTGTCCTGCATCTTGCCGAGCACGTCGTTGGCCGTGGCGGCCACGGTGTTCTTCGTGTAGGCGGTGTTGCCGTTGGTGGTGGCACCCTTGGCCCAGCCGGCGACCAGCAGGTCGGCTTCGGTGGCGGCCTTGTTGGTGGCGCCCTTGCCGTTCACGTTGAAGTTGTCCAGACCCAGGGTCTTGGCGCTGATTTCCTTCAGATCGATGTCGATGGTTTCGCCATCGTTCGCGCCCACTTGCACCGTCAGCTTGCCGGCGTCGGCCGACAGGACCTTCACACCGTTGAACTGGGTCTGTTCCGAGACGCGGTTGATTTCGTCCAGGCGTTGGCCGATTTCCGACTGGATCGAGTCCAGGTCGGTGGCCGAGTTGGTGCCGGTGGCGGCTTGCACCGACAGGTCGCGGATGCGCTGCAGGTTGTTGTTGACTTCGGTCAGCGCGCCTTCGGTCGTCTGGGCGATCGAGATGCCGTCGTTGGCGTTGCGCGAAGCTTGCGTCAGGCCCTTGATGTTGGCCGTGAAGCGGTTGGCGATGGCCTGGCCGGCCGCGTCGTCCTTGGCGCTGTTGATGCGCATGCCGGAAGACAGGCGCTCGATGGCCGTGTTCAGGGCCGATTGCGACTTGTTGAGGTTGTTCTGCGTGAGAAGAGAAAGGCTGTTCGTATTGATGACTTGCGCCATGTTCGACTCCTGATTGACAAAAGGTTGTGGACTCCGGCCATCGGCCGTAACGCTGGACCCGCTTCCACGGTGAGACTCAAGCCATCGTTGAAGGGGATATCGGCGGGTGTCCGCAAACCTTTAGGGCGACGACGAAAAAAGTTTGACGTCGCCACCCTGCCTCGTCATGCCTGCATGCTCATGATTTCCTGATAAGCCGACACCAGCCGGTTGCGCACCTGCAGTCCGGTCTGGAACGCCACGTTGGCCTTCTGCAGATCGACCATCACGTCGTTGAGCGCCACGCCGGGCTTGCCCAGCTCGAACGATTCGGCCTGCGCATAGGCCTGCTGCTGCGCGCCGCTGATGTTGGCGAGCGAGCGCTGCAGCTCGGCGGCGAAGCTGCCCGCGCCGGCCGGCGCAGAGGTCGCAGGCCCCATGCCGCTGGCGAGCGCGGTGGCGCGCATCTGCTGCAGGACGGATTCGATGGCATTGATGGAGGACATGGGGGAAAAGTTCACTTCCAGCTGACTTGACACGGAGCGCGCGAGCCCTCCAACCGGCAGGCAGCGTACCAAGGGACAACCCCGATTCAAACGCGCAACTGAGGGCAAAACCCCCGGCTGTTCGACCGATCGAATTGGGCGGCGCCTGCTGAAAATCGTTCGCGAAACGAACAGGCCTTGGCCGAGATCGCCGGCCCCTGGAATGACATCCCCCTACCGAATCCTCTCTCTCACCCCGGCGCCGGCCCTGTGCGGCGCGACGGCCGCAGCGAAGGCGCGCCGATGAACACGGCCGCGCCCACGGGCAGCCTGCCGGCGGGCGGCAATGGCCTGCCCCCGATGCTGGAGCGCATGCGCGCGCAGCCGCGCCTGCCGTTGATCATTGGCGCCGCGGCGCTGGTGACGGTGCTGGCCGCTGCCCTGCTGTGGAGCCGCGGCCCTGACTACAAGGTGCTCTACACCAACGTGTCGGACCGCGACGGCGGCGCGATCATCGCGTCGCTGCAGCAGATGAACGTGCCCTACAAGTTCGCCGAGGGCGGCGGCGCGATCCTCATCGCGGGCGACAAGGTGGCAGAGACGCGCCTGAAGCTCGCAGCGCAGGGCCTGCCCAAGGCCGGCGGCGTGGGCTTCGAACTGATGGACAACCAGAAGTTCGGCACTAGCCAGTTCGCCGAGCAGGTCAACTACCAGCGCGGGCTCGAAGGCGAACTGGCGCGCTCCATCGAATCGATCGGCACCATCGAAGCGGCGCGCGTGCACCTGGCGCTGCCCAAGCCGTCGCTGTTCGTGCGCGACCAGAAGAAGCCTTCGGCCTCGGTGGTGCTCACGCTGATGCGCGGGCGCAGCATCGACGAAGGCCAGGTGAGCGCCATCGTGCACATGGTGTCCAGCAGCGTGCCCGACCTGGACGCCAAGAACGTCACGGTGGTCGACCAGCGCGGCAACCTGCTGTCGTCGGCGCGTGGCACCAGCCAGGGGCTGGACGTGAGCCAGCTCAAGTACGCGCAGGAGATCGAGCAGGGCTACGTGCGCCGCATCGAAGCCATTCTTCAGCCGCTGGTGGGTGCGAGCAACGTGCGCGCACAGGTCGCGGCCGACATCGATTTTTCGGTGGTGGAGCACACCGACGAGAAGTACAAGCCCAACCAGGACCCGACGCAGGCCGCGATCCGCAGCCAGCAGTCCAGTGAATCGGCACAGCAGAACGGCGCACCGCCCGGCGGCGTGCCGGGCGCGCTGTCGAACCAGCCGCCGGTGAACCCGACGGCGCCGATCACGGCGCCCAGGCCACCGAACGCGCCCAACGCACCGGGCACGGCGACCGCGCCTCCTACGCCTGCACCGGCCGGCCCGAGCAACACGCGCAAGGACGTCACGACCAACTACGAGCTCGACCGCACCATCCGCCACGTGCAGCAGGCCGCTGGCGGCGTGAAGCGCCTGTCGGTCGCCGTGGTGGTGAACCACCGCGACACGGTCGATGCCGCGGGCAAGGCCAGCGCCCACGCGCTCACGCCGGCCGAGCTGGAGCAGATCCGCAACCTCGCGAAGGAAGCGATGGGCTTCAGCACCGAACGCGGCGATTCGCTCAACGTGGTCAACAGCGCCTTCGCCCGCGACGCCGAGGCCGGCCCCGCGCCCGAGCTTCCGTTCTGGCGCGACCGCGACAACCTCGCGCTCGGCAAGGCGCTGGGCCCGTACCTGCTCATCGGCCTGCTCGCGCTGTTCGCATGGTTCGCCGTGGTGCGTCCGCTGATGCGCCGGCACCTGGCACCGCTGCCGCCCGCACAACCTGCGACGCCTGTGGTCGCTGACGCCGCCGCGCCTTCCGCCGAACCCGAAGAAACACTGCAGCAGCGCGAGTCCACACACCAGAAGGCCGACATGGACTACGCCCAGCAGACCGCCGACAAGGACCCCAAGCTCGTGGCCGCCCTGATCCAGCACTGGATGCACACCCATGACTAACAGCGAGGCAGGAACCCGCAAGAGCGCCATCCTGCTCATGGCGCTGGGCGAAGACCGCGCCGCCGCCGCGCTGCACCTGCTGCCCACCTCCGAGGTGCAGGCGCTGGGCCTAGCGATGTCGAAGCTCAGCGCGGTGTCGCGCGACGAGCTGGCCTCGGTGCTGGCCGAGTTCCGCCAGGAGACCGAGCAACTGTCGGCGCTGCACCTGGGCTCCACCAGCTACATCCGCGCCGTGCTCAAGAAGGCGCTGGGCGACGACCGCGCGAGCAACCTGCTCGAGGACATCCTGCAGCCCGACGAGCCGCACGGCGGCATCGAGCGGCTGAACGAACTCGAGGCCGGCGAAGTGGCCGAGCTCATCCGCGACGAGCACCCGCAGATCCTTGCGACGCTGCTGGTGCACCTGGACCGCATGAAGGCGTCGGAGGTGCTCGAGAAGCTGCCCGCGCGCCTGCGCCACGACGTGATCATGCGCGTGGCCACCTTCGGCGGCGTGCAGCCGTCGGCGCTCAACGAGCTGACCGAAGTGCTCACCGAAATGCTCGCGGGCCAGGGCCTGCGCCGCAGTCGCCTGGGCGGCGTGCGCACGGCGGCCGAGATCGTCAACCTGATGAGCACCACGGTGGAAGAAGAAGCCATTGCCCATGTGCGCGAGCAGGACGAGGCGCTGGCCCAGCGCATCGTCGACGAGATGTTCGTGTTCGAGAACCTGCTGGGCCTGGAAGACCGCAGCATCCAGCGCCTGCTCAAGGACATCGAGTCCGACTCGCTCATCATCGCGCTCAAGGGCGCGCCGCTGGAGCTGCGCGACAAGTTCCTCAGCAACATGTCGCAGCGCGCCGCGGAAACACTGCGCGAGGACATGGAGCTGCGTGGCCCCGTGCGCGTGTCGCAGGTCGAGACCGAGCAGAAGGCCATCCTGCAGGTGGCGCGCCGGCTCGCGGACGCCGGCGAGATCGTGATCGCGGCGCCTGGCACCGATGACTTCGTCTGACCCCGGCGCCTTCGGAGGATCGCGCGAGCGCCTCGCCGCCATCCACGCGGCCGCGCGCCAGGCCGGTGCCGGCACGCCCGCGCTCTCGGCCTGGGAGCGCTGGGAGATGGGCACGCTCGATGGCAAGGCGCCGTCGGGCACCGCCCTTTCACGCCAAACAGCGCAGCGCCCTGCACCGCCGCCTGCGCCCGCAGCGCCCAAAGTCGACCTCGCCGAGCTGGCCCGCATCCGCAAGGAAGCACGGGCAGCAGGCGAAGCCGAGGGCCGCGCCGCCGGGCTGGCCGAAGGCCGCCAGGTCGGCCACACCGAAGGCCTGGCCACCGGCCTCGCCGCGGCCAGCGTGCACGCCGAACGCCTGCGCGCGCTGGCCCGCTCGCTGCCCGAGGCGCTGCGCGGCGCCGAAGCCGAACTGGCCGAAACCGTGCTGGCGCTCGCACTCGATGTGGCGCGCCAGGTCGTGCACCGCACCTACCAGGCCGAGCCCGAATGGGTGCTGCCGCTGGTGCGCGACCTGCTGCATGCCGAACCCGCGCTGCGCGGCGAGCCGCGCCTGCTGCTGCACCCCGACGACATCGCGCTGGTGAAGAACAGCCTGGGCAGCGAGATCGAGGCGGCCGGCTGGCAGCTGCGCGCCGACGACAGCCTGGCGCGCGGCGGCTGCCGCGTGCAGTCGGCCACGGGCGAGCTGGACGCCAGCCTGGCCACGCGATGGGAGCGTGTGGGTGCGGCGCTGCGTGGTGACGCCTCCTGAGCCGATGCAGACTGCGGCCACCAACCCTCATCTGAACAGCGTGCGCGCCGCGCTGGAGCAGGCGCGTGCCGACGTCGCGCGCTGCACGACCACGACCGCCTCGGGCCGCCTCACGCGCGCCGTCGGCCTCGTGCTCGAAGCCGTGGGCCTGCAGTTGCCCGTGGGCAGCGACTGCCTCATCGAACTGCCGCCCGGCCATCCGCAGCGGCATGCCGAAGCCGAGGTCGTCGGTTTCGCCGGCGACCGTCTCTTCCTCATGTCGCAGACCGAGGTCGCAGGTCTGCTGCCCGGTGCGCGCGTGTTCGCGCGGCCCGGCCTGCGCGAGCCCGGTGCGACCGGCGACGCGCATACCAAGCGCCTGCCCGTCGGCGAAGGCATGCTCGGCCGCGTGGTCGATGCGGCCGGCCGCCCGCTCGACGGACTCGGCCCGCTCGATGTCGCGCGCCAGGTGCCGCTCGCAGCGCCGCCCATCAACCCGCTGTCGCGCGCGGCCATCGACTCGGTGCTCGACGTGGGCGTGCGCGCCATCAACGCGATGCTCACCGTCGGCCGCGGCCAGCGCATGGGCCTGTTTGCTGGCTCGGGCGTGGGCAAGAGCGTGCTGCTGGGCATGATGGCGCGCTACACCAGCGCCGAAGTGATCGTGGTCGGCCTCATCGGCGAGCGCGGGCGCGAGGTGAAGGACTTCATCGAGAACACGTTGGGCGAGGAAGGCCTGGCCCGCGCCGTGGTGGTGGCCGCGCCGGCCGACAACTCACCGCTGCTGCGCCTGCAGGGCGCGGCCTACGCCACCTGCCTGGCTGAATACTTTCGCGACCAGGGCAAGGACGTGCTGCTCATCATGGATTCGCTCACGCGCTATGCGATGGCGCAGCGCGAGATTGCGCTGGCCGTGGGCGAGCCGCCCGCCACCAAAGGCTACCCGCCCTCGGTGTTCGCGCGGCTGCCTGCATTGGTCGAACGTGCAGGCAACGGCGCGCGCGACGCGCAGGGGCGCGGCGGCTCGATCACCGCCTTCTACACCGTGCTGTCCGAAGGCGACGACCAGCAGGACCCGATCGCCGATTCGGCGCGCGCGATTCTCGACGGCCACATCGTGCTCTCGCGCACGCTGGCCGAGGCGGGGCACTACCCGGCCATCGACATCGAGGCGTCGATCAGCCGCACGATGACGTCGCTGATTCCGTCCACGCAGTTCGACACCGTGCGCCGCTTCAAGCAGATGCTGTCGCGCTACCAGCGCAACCGCGACCTGATCAGCGTGGGCGCCTACGCGCCCGGACACGACCTGCAGCTGGACCAGGCGATCGCGATGTACCCGCGCATCGAGGCCTTCTTGCAGCAGTCGATGCACGAACGCACCGGCTACGAGGAGGCCATCGCCCACATGGACAGCCTGTTCACCACCCCATCTCACGGACGCCCATGAGCAGCAGCAACAAGCTCCCCCTCGGCATGCTCATCGACCTGGCGCAGAGCCAGACCGACGACGCCGCGCGCCGCCTGGGCGCACTGCAAAGCGCGCATCTGAGCGCGCAGCAGAAGCTCGATCTGCTGCTGCAGTACCGCCAGGACTACCACGCGCAGCTCGACACGCTGATGCGCGGCGGCCTGCCGTCCTCGCAGTGGCGCAACTACCGCAACTTTCTCGGCACGCTCGACCACGCGATCGCGCAGCAGCGCGCCATCGCCGAGCGGGCCGGGCACCAGCTCGACCGCGGCCGCACCGACTGGCAGCGCGAGAAGCGCCGCCTCAGCTCGTTCGACACGCTGGCCGATCGCGTGCGCACGCAGGAGCTGATGGCGCAGGCCAAGCGCGAACAGCGCGACAGCGACGAGCGCGCCGCCCGCCAGTTCTTCGACCGCGCCTCGCACCCCACCCACTGAACCTCCTCCAGGAACCGACATGCCTCCCATGATCCCGCCGTCCGTCACGCCTGCTGCCACCTCCCCGGTGGCGCAGGCCGGCGCACGTGGCCGCAGTGCCGACGAGGCCCAGGGCCGTGCGTTCGGTGCGGCGCTCGAACGTTCGCGTGCGAGCCAGGCCGAGAAGGCATCGAGTGATGCCGACACCGTGGTCGCGGAGGCCAAGCCGCCGCGCAAGGCCGATCTCGCGGAAGAGATGCGGGACGCACAGCCTGCGGAGCCGGATCTCGCTTTTCTTGCTGCGGCTGTCACGCCGCAACAGGCATTGGCTCTTGCAGGACTTGCGACCACACAGAGCAGCGGTGCGCCAGAAACTGTCCTGACGCCCGATGCGCAAGTCGCCCTGCCTGCGGGCACAGTGCGTTTGAGCAGCGATGCCGCAATCGCTCCAGAGCCGACTCTCGCCACTGAAGACGCGTCCGCTCCCACTGCAATCGCCGCCGCGCAGAGCGCAGCGCCCGAAGCCGACAGCGCAGCCCCACCCTCTCTGTACGAGATCGTGCGCGCCGCCGTGGCCGCGCAGCCGATGGCTGTCGACGGAAAGAAGCCGGCTGCTGCACCTGCAGGCCCACCCGTCGGCACCGCCGCACCGGGCCGCGCCGGCGCACCGCGCACCGTGAGCACCACCACCACCGAACAACTCGCAGCCGCTGCGCAAGCCCAGCCCGCCGGCGACACGAAGCCCGTGACGGCAGAAGCCGCACCTGTCGCCGCAGCGCCTGCCACCGCTTCAAGCGACGACGCGGCAACCCCAGCCGCTTCTTTCGCACTTCAACAACCCACCGCCACCTCCACCGAGCGCACGGCCGAGAGCCCCGCCGCACGTCCCCTCGTGCATACGCTCGCCCCCGAAGTCGGCAGCGAGAAATGGGCGCCCGCACTCGGCCAGCAGCTCGCGCGCATGAGCCTCACCGGCACGCACACGGCCGAGCTGGACCTCAACCCCGCCGGCCTCGGCCCGCTGAAGGTCACGCTGTCGATCGGCAAGCACCAGGCGCAGGCCGCGTTCGTGTCGGCCCACGAGAGCGTGCGCAAGGCCGTCGAGGCCGCGCTGCCGCAGCTGCGCACCAGCCTGTCGGAGCAGGGCATCACGCTGGGCCAGACCTCGGTCGGCGCGGACACGCGCGCACCGTTCGGGCAGGACACCGCGTTCGCGCAACAACAGCAGCAACAACACCAGCGGCAGGGCGCATGGCGACCGCAAGGCACGTCTGCCACGGCCGACATCGCCCGCACGACCACGGCGGCACCCCGCCCCGCTGCCACCTCACGCACGGGCCCGGGCGTCGACACCTTCGCCTGAAACCGCCCCCTCCCGCCTCCCGCAATGAACGGATGTGAAGCGCCTTTGTGCGCTTGTTCGGCCGTTCGTTCGCAAGGGACTTCGCAAAGAATAGATCGGACCCGTCCACCGTTTCACCATGGCTACCTCTTCTCCCGCCGCCACCGCGGCTGCGTCGGTCGCGACCGACCCGCCGGCCTCGCGCCGCACCTCGAAACTGCTGATCGGATGCGTGGCCGCCCTCGGCCTGGCTGCGGCCGGCGCGGCCGCGTACGTCTTCGTGCTTCCCCGCTTCACCGAAAACACTGCCGCCGAAACGGCCAAGGCGCCAGTGCCCGAGAAGCCCATCTTCCTCATGCTGGAGCCGCTCACCGTCAACCTGCAGTCCGAAGGCCGCTCGCGCTTCCTGCAGATCGGCTTGGCGCTGAAGCTGCGCGACGAGCAGGCCAAGGCGCAGATCGTGGAGTTCATGCCCGAGCTGCGCAGCCGCCTGCTGGTGCTGCTGTCGAACCGCCCGCCCGAATCGCTGGTCACGTCGGAAGACAAGGCCCGGCTGGCCACGGAGATTCACAGCGCCCTGAACGCACCGCTGGCCGAGGGCCTGCCCGAGCTGGGCATTGCGAGCGTGTCCTTCAACTCCTTCGTCGTGCAGTGACGACGATGCCCGTTTGCGGACCCGCGATCCATGGCGTATGAACAGGTGCTCTCCCAGGACGAGGTCGATGCGCTGCTGCAGGGCGTCACCGGCGGCGACCTCGACCAGGCCGCCGCACCGGCATTGCCGCCCGACGGCCTGCCGGCCTACGACCTCGGCGCGCCCGACCGCGTGGTGCGCAACCGCATGCACACGCTGGAGGTCATCAACGACCGCTTTGCGCGCGGCCTGCGCAGCGCGCTGCTGAACTTCATGCGCCGCAGCCCCGACATCTCGGTCGGGCCGGTGCAGATCCAGCAGTTCGGCGAGTTCGTGCGGCACCTGCCGGTGCCCGCGAACATCAACATGATTCACATGAAGCCGCTGCGCGGCACCGCGCTCTTCGTGTTCGACCCGAAGCTCGTGTTTCTCGTGGTGGACAACCTGTTCGGCAGCGACGGGCGCTACCACGTGCGCGTGGAAGGGCGCGACTTCACGCGCACCGAGCAACGCATCATCAAGCGCCTGCTCGACCTGTCGCTGCAGTGCTACGGCGACGCGTGGCAGCCCGTGTTCCCGCTGGCCTTCGACTACGTGCGCGCCGAGATGCACGGCAAGCTCGCCAACATCGTCGCGCCCAACGAGGTCGTGATCAACACCACGCTGCAGATCGAGTTCGGCCCCATCGGCGGCTTTCTGCACGTGTGCCTGCCCTACTCGATGATCGAGCCGATTCGCGACCTGCTGTCCAACCCGATCCAGGACGAGGTCGAGGTCGACAAGCGCTGGGTCACGCAGATGTCGCGCCAGATGCAGGCCGCCGACGTCGAGCTCACCGCCGACTTCGTGACCATGCCCTCGACGCTGGGCGACGTGATGAAGCTGCGCGTGGGCGACGTCATTCCCATCGAGCTGCCGGCGACGGTGGTCGCCAAGGTCGGCGGCGTGCCGGTGATGGCCTGCGGCTACGGCACCTCCAACGAGCGCTACGCCCTGCGCGTGCAACACATGATCTCCCACCAAGACAGCGATTCGAAGAACGACCATGACTGACAACACCTCTGCCGCCAGCGACGCGGACGACTGGGCCAGCGCACTGGCCGAGCAGACCGCGGCCAGCGCGCCCACGCCCGAACCGGCCGTGGCGCCGGCCACCGCGCACGTCTTCCAGCAGATCCAGGACGCACCCGCTGCGTCGTCCACCACGCCCGTGGACATCGCGCGCGTGCTCGACGTGCCGGTGCAGCTCACCGCCGAGATCGGCCGCACGCGCATCACCATCAAGAACCTGCTGCAGCTGTCGCAGGGCTCGGTGGTCGAGCTCGACGGCCTGGCCGGCCAGCCGCTGGACGTGCTGATCAACGGCTACCTCATTGCGCAGGGCGAGGTGGTGGTGGTGAACGAGAAGTACGGCATCCGCCTGACCGACATCGTCACGCCCTCCGAGCGCATGCAGAAGCTCGCGCGCGCATGAACCTGGTGTGGGTGTCTTCGCTGTTCGTGCGGGGAACCGCGCTGCTCGCACTGGGCCTGCACATGGCCCACGCCGCGCACGCGGCCTTGCCCACCGTGCCCACGCCGGTGCGCGAAGCCGCGCCGCCCTCCGCGGTCGGCGGGGCGGGCCTGCTGCAGGCGGGCTTCGGCATGGCGGCGGTCGTCGGCCTGATCTTCCTGTGCGCGTGGCTGGCGCGGCGCTTCGGCCTGCAGCGGCTGGGCGGCGGCCAGGTCGTGAAGGTGGTGTCCACCGCCATGGTCGGCCCGCGCGAGCGCGTGGTCGTGGTGGAAGTGGCCGGCCAGTGGCTGGTGCTCGGCGTCACCGGCAGCCAGGTCAACACGCTGCACACGCTGCCGGCCCAGGCAACGCCTGCGGCAGTCACACCCATGTCGCCACAGAACCCGATGGGCCTGTTCGCACAGAAGCTGCGCGATTCCCTCGCCGGCAAGACCCGCACCGCCCCATGACGCGCCCCGCCCTGCACCGCGGCCTGCGCACCGCCCTGCTGCTGCTCGTCGCCACGCTGCCCGCTGCCGCGTGGACGCAGGGGCTGCCCGGCCTCACGAGCACGCCCGGCCCCGGCGGCAGCCAGACCTGGTCGCTGAGCGTGCAGACGCTGGTGCTGCTGACCTCGCTCACCTTCCTGCCCGCGCTGCTGCTGTCGATGACCAGCTTCACGCGCATCCTCATCGTGCTGGGCCTGCTGCGCACCGCTATCGGCACGCAGACCTCGCCGCCCAACCAGATCCTGGTGGGGCTGTCGCTGTTCCTCACCTTCTTCGTGATGTCGCCGGTGTTCGACAAGGCCTACACCGAGGCCTACGTGCCGTTCTCCGAAAGCAAGCTCAGCGCCGAAAAAGCGCTGGAGCGCGGCATCGCGCCCTTCAAGACCTTCATGCTCAAGCAGACCCGCGAGACCGACCTGGCGCTGTTCGCGCGGCTCGCCAAGGTGCCCGAAATGCAGGGGCCCGAAGACGTGCCGCTGCGCATCCTGCTGCCGGCCTTCGTCATCAGCGAGCTGAAGACGGCGTTCCAGATCGGCTTCACCATCTTCATTCCCTTTCTCATCATCGACCTCGTGGTGGCGAGCGTGCTGATGTCGATGGGCATGATGATGGTGCCCCCCGCGTCGATCGCGCTGCCCTTCAAGCTCATGCTGTTCGTGCTCGCCGACGGCTGGCAGTTGCTCATCGGCGCGCTCTCGCAGAGCTTCTACTTATGACGCCCGAAGCCGTCATGACCATGGGCCACCGGGCCATGGAAATCTCGCTGCTGCTGGGCGCGCCGCTCTTGCTGGTGGCGCTGGTGATCGGCCTGGTTGTCAGCATCTTCCAGGCGGCCACGCAGATCAACGAAGCCACGCTGTCCTTCATTCCCAAGCTGCTCGCCGTGTTCGCGACGCTGGTCATCGCCGGGCCGTGGATGCTCGACCGCATGCTCGACTACATGCGCGCCCTGTTCGCCAGCATCCCGCAGATGCTGGCGTGACGCCCTCGGTTTTCTCCGTCACCTCGGGCCAGCTCGAGGCCTGGCTGGTGGCCTTCCTCTGGCCCTTCGTGCGCATGCTGGCCATGGTCTCCACGGCGCCGGTGTTCGGAGAACCCTGGGCGACGCGGCAGGTGAAGGTCGGCATCGCCGCCGTGCTGGCGCTGGTGATCTCGCCCACCATCGGGCCCCTGCCCGCAGTGCCCGTGGTGTCGGCGGGCGGCTTCTGGATTGTTGTGCAGCAAGTGCTGATCGGCGCCGCCATGGGCTTCTCGATGCGGCTCGTGTTCACCGCCGTGCTGGCCGCGGGCGAATACATCGGCCTGCAGATGGGCCTGTCGTTCGCGTCCTTTTTCGACCCCATGAGCCACGGCAGCACGATGGTGGTGTCGCGGCTGTTGAACATGCTGGCGATGCTCATCTTCATGGCGCTGGACGGCCACCTGCTCATGCTGGAAGCGCTGGCCGCGAGCTTTCACACGCTGCCCATCGCCGACGCGCCGCTGGCGGCCGGCGGCTGGATGTTTCTGGTGCTGGCGGGCGGCGACATCTTCGCGAGCGGCCTGCTGCTGGCGCTGCCGCTGATCACCGCGCTGCTCACGCTCAACCTCGCCATGGGCATCCTGAACCGCGCCTCGCCGCAGTTCAGCATCTTCGCGGTGGGATTTCCGCTGACGCTGCTGGCGGGGCTGGTGATGCTGCAGTTGCTGATGCCACACCTGGCGGCGTTTCTGGAGCCGCGGTTTGCGGAGTCGCTTTCGAACATGCTGCGGTTCACGCAGGGGCTGCGGCCTTGAGGGGTGGACATCTGCTTGCGGCCGTTCAGCGGTTTTGAAGAACAGCAGGGTCACTTGATGAAAAGCCACTCCCCCTGAGATCATTCCGGTCGCAACACGGAAGGTCGCGCATGTCACACCCTGTTTACCTGTCCAGCTCCTCCCTGCCCCGGATGCCGGAAGGCAGCCGCAACGAATGGCGCAGCTTCTTCGGCCATGGCGCCGAACTGGAGGCCAACGCGTTCTTCCCGATGTTCTGGCGCGCACTCTTCAGCACCAGCGACATCCGGCACGCGCGCTTCATCGACGAATACGACATCGATGACGAAGCCTCGGCCGTCGACCGCGAGGAATGCATGGACGATTTCGGCGCCGACGCGACCTATCCCTACCTCGTCATTGACAAGGCCGCAGCGGTTGCGCGGTTGACGACACGGCGTGAAGCGATCCTCGGCGCCATTGGAGAACGCTACCGGCCGATCTACGCGTCCTTTGAAGCACTGATTGCGCAGCACTTTGGGGACTACCTCCTGCTGCGCACCTCTGGCTTGCCAGATGCGGCCGACGCCGAGCCATGGCTGCGCGCCGATCTTGAGGACATCGACGGTCTCCACGACAGCAAGGCGCTCGACAGCCTGATGTCGGATCTTGCAAGGCACGATGTGGACCCGGCCTGGACCTTGAGCGGCATCGCTTCATCCAGCGATGGCGCCTGGCCCACGCCGGCGTTGCGAGAACACTTTCCCGACCCGCGACAAAAAAGCAAGGCCCGCAGACCGCCGACAACACAGCAGATCGACGCACACGATCGCGCGGTCGCGGAACCCAAGGTGCACGCTGCCAAGAGCTGGCTCGACCCCGCCCTGGAATGGCTGGGCGCCTTCGTGGCTGCGGGTGCGGCCTTGGGCGCCTATTACTTCACCCAATCCACCTGGCTGGCCGTGCTGTCATTCTTGTGCGTCGCCGTGGCATTGGGCTTTGGCATCGCGAAATTGCGCGCCCCGAGGCGCTGACCATGCAGGCAGCAGGCCGTCGGTTTCGCGATGCGAACTTGCGCGTCGATCCACTCACGGACAGCCGTTGCCGGCATCAGTCACGCTCTTCGTAGTAGCGTTGGTGCTGCTCACGCTCCCATTGGCGGCGACGCCATTCACGACGCTCCGCGCGGCGCTCTTCCCAGCGTTGCGCGCGACGCTCCTCCCAACGAGATCCAGGCTCGTAGTAGACAGGTGCCGGCACGGAGTAGACCGGCTGGGCAGGCTGGTAGTAGGTCGGGGCCGGCCTCGAGTAGACCGGCGCCGGCTCGTAATAGACCGGTGCGGGCTCGCTCACGACCACGCCGGGCAAGTTGACGCCAATGGACCAACTGGTGGCCGCGTTGGCCGATGCGGCGGTGAACAAGGCGCCGGCAGCCACGAGACCTGCGGCACCCAGCTTGAGAGCGGTTCGGGAAAAAGTCATTTCATCTCCAGGAGGGCAAGAAATCGCCCTGATGCATCACCAACGCCCGGCCTTGCGGCACCGCGTACATCGCCACGGTGAAGAACGTTCCCAAATGTCACATTCCCAACTGGCCGGGCGGGGGCCGGCAGCCCCCTGCGTGCAGGCGGTCGGCACCACGTCCGGCAACGCGGCCGTCGGGCTGCCACTACATGGCGCGAAACAGGTGCCCGAACGCACGGCTGACCTTGAGCGTTCGCTGCAGGCCCCGCACAGACAGGCTGTAGCGCCCGTTCTCGTCGCGGGTGGCGCTTTCGATGCAGTGGGTGTTGACGAGCACGCCGCGATGCACCTGCGTGAAGTCGGCGGCGTCGATGCGCGACACCAGATCGCGCAGGCTCATGCGCACCAGCGCCTCACCCTGGGCCGTGACGACATTCACGTACTTCTCGGCGGTTTCCAGACAGATCACCTCCGAGACCGGAATCATCCGCACGGTGTTGCCGACGCCGGCGCGGATGACCTTGATCTTTTCAGGCGCGTCGGCCGGGTCGGTGATCGACTGAACGCGCTGCATCAGGGCCGCCATGCCACCGGCCGCCGGTGTTCGCGCGCGCTCGTGCAACCGTTGCTTCAGACGTTGCACGCAGACCTGCAGGCGTTCGAGCGTCGCCGGCTTGAGCATGTAGTCCATCGCCGCATGCTCGAACGCCGAGATCGCGAAATTGTCGTACGCGGTGATGAAGACGAAGAGCGGTTCGGCCTGATCGTCGGGCCACTCGTCCGCGACGGCCTCGGCGACTTCCAGGCCGGTTTTGCCCGGCATCTTGATGTCCAGGAACATCACATCGGGCGCCAGGGTCTGGGCCAGCTCGATCGCCTTCAGGCCGTCTTCGGCGACGCCCGCAATCTCCAAATCGGGCCAGGCTTCGAACAGCAACCGCTGCAGTGTTCTCGACAGCACCGGTTCATCTTCGGCAATCACGGCACGCCACGCGTTCACGATGGAATCCTCACGACGGCGCGAACGCCGCATGGCGATCGCGCTTGCAAAGTCAGGGACGCGCGCACGCCATAGAGGGCCTGGAGGCGGTCACGCACATTCTTCAGTCCGGAGCCGCAGACCTCGCCGGCCTGGTCATCACTCGAAGCGAGATGGTGCGGCGACAGGCCCAGGCCGGAATCGTCCACCGCGACCTCGATGCCCCCTTCGATCGCCCGCGCCAGCACGTCGATGCTTCCTGCGCCCAACTTCGGTTCCAGGCCGTGCCGGATGGCGTTCTCGACCAGCGGCTGCAACAGCATCGGCGGGACGGCGATTCGCGCCAGTTCGGCGGGCAGGTCGAGCCGGTAGGCCAGCCTGGGCCCCATGCGCAAGGACATGATGTCGAGGTACGCCCTCAGCTGGGCGAACTCCGACTGCAGCGTCGTCACTTCGTCGCGTGACGCTGCATGCGTGCTGCGCAGGTAGACGATCAGCTGGTCGATCATGCGCTCGGCCTGTCGCGGGTCTTCGCTGACGAGCGAGCGCAGGTTCGCCAGCGTGTTGAACAGCATGTGGGGTTCGAGTTGCGCGCGCAGCAGCCGCAGTTCCGATTCGGTGGCGAGGCGCTGGGCGTCGGACCGGGCGATCGCCTCCTTGGCAAGCTGGTCACGCGTCGCAGCAACGTAGAGGACGAACACGGCCAGCACCAGGCCGAATGCGAACGCCACCATGTAGTCGCTTTCATGCCCCACGACGCGGCCGATCGGTTCGCCCAGGATCAGGAGCGCGACCAGGTGGCCCCCGAAGTACCCCGTCGGGATGGCGATCGCGCCGGTCAGAAGCCAACGGGGCAGCGCCTGCATTCGCCGCAGCCATCTAGAGCGGCCCAGCACCGCGATGCACGCGATGAACACCATGCCGACGCATCCGACGAAGACGAACAGGCGCGCCGGCGTTCCGAGCGCAGGCGCGGCCCAGAAGAGCAGCCCGGTCGCGATCGCGCACAGCAGGAACGCGCCGGCCGTCAGCCGCGCTGCGCCAAGCCAGCGGGCGGGAAGGGAGGAGTCAACACGGATCACGGGCGGCAGTCGGCTGCATGCATCGCGGCACTGTAGAGGTTGGCAGGCCATGTCGCTACTGATCAGAGGCCCGTGGGGGCGAGTTTGTCCTCGAGCCGTCGTTTTAGTGGACCGAACGGCGACCGCTCGATGCCGCCTCACGACCGTTGGCACCCTCCGCCGGGCGTTTGGGCGCCAAACCGGATGCACGCCTGGCAGCGGCGGCCGACAGTGCGTGCCTCACCACTCGGGAGTCCCCATGCAACGATCTTCTTTTTCTCTTTCGAACACGCTGCTCTGCGCCGCGGCCGCCGTCTGTGCAGCCCTCGTCACGTCGAACGCACAGGCCTTCGACGGCATCGTGGAAAAGCAGGTGTTCACCCTGCCCGCCTACACGACCGTGAACGGCCAGGCCATCAAGGGCGTGCGCATCGGCTATGAGACCTATGGCCGCCTGAATGCGGCGCGAGACAACGTGATCCTCATCAATCACTTCATCACCGGCACCTCGCACGCCGCCGGGCGGTATGCGGCGAGCGACGCCGCGCCGGGTTACTGGGACACGATCATCGGCGCCGGCCTGCCGATCGACACCGATCGGTTCTTCGTCATCGCGACCGACGCGTTGAGCAACCCCAATCGCGCATCGGCCACCGTCGTCAGCACCGGCCCGGCCAGCATCGACGCCGCCACCGGCAAACCGTATGGCCCGCGCTTCCCGGTGCTGGCGGCGCGGGACACGGTGGAGGTGCAGAAGGCCCTGCTCGATTCGTTGGGCATTCGAACCCTCTACGCCGTGGCGGGCGCGTCGGCCGGCGCCTGGATGTCGGTGGAATGGGCCTCGGCCTACCCGGAGCGCGTGCAGCGCCTGGTGTCCATCGTGGGACCTGGCGTCGACAGCCCGGCCTACGCCATCGCCAAGATGAGCTCGTGGGGCGCGGCCGTGAAGCTGGACCCGAACTGGGCCAACGGCGACTACCACGGCAAGGCCGAGCCGCTGGCCGGCATGACACAGGCCATGCGGCTGGTCACGCTCGACGCGCTCAGCTTCGCCTGGGCCGACAAGGCCTTCGGCCAGAAGTGGGCCGACCCGGGCAAGAACCCCGGCGAAGCGGCCGCGAACCAGTTTGCGGTCGATGCCACCCTCGAGAAGATCGGCGAAGCGCGTGCCAAGGGCATGGACGCCAACAGCTGGCTGTACACGCTGAAGGCCTTGCAGCTGCCCAGCGCCAAACCAGACCGCATCAAGGCCAAGTCGCTGTTCGTGGGCATCAGCTCGGACCAGATCTTTCCGCCGGTCCTCTCGAAGCGCGCCGTGGAGATCCTCAAGGCGCAGGGCACGCCGGCTGAGTATGTCGAGATGAACAGTCCCAATGGCCATGCCGATGCACTGGGTGCCACCATCGGTCAGGCCGGGCCGGCGATTGCGTCGCTCCTGGCGAAGTAGGCATGCGGTGAGGGGCTGCGCCCCCCAATGGCGGGCGCGCCCAGCGCTAAACTGCGGCTCCGTTTTTCAGGAGACCCGCCATGACCCGATTGCTCGTGCGCAGCTTCGGCGTTTCGCTCGATGGCTTTGCTGCCGGCCCGGACCAGAGCCTGGCGCACCCGCTGGGTGTTCGCGGCCCGGAACTCATGGACTGGTTCTTTCCCACGCGCGTCTGGCAGCAGATGCAAAAGACGGGCGAGGCCAACGGCGAGACCGGCATCGACAACGAGATGGCCGAACAAGGCTTCGCCGAGATGGGGGCCTGGATCCTCGGTCGCAACATGTTCGGCCCGGTGCGCGGCCCCTGGCCCGATGAAAGCTGGAAAGGCTGGTGGGGTGACGAGCCCCCGTACCACGTGCCGGTCTTCGTGCTGACCCACCATGCCCGCGCGCCCCTGACGATGCAGGGCGGCACCACCTTCCACTTCGTCACCGGCGGCATCCACGAGGCGCTGGCGCAGGCAAAGGCGGCCGCCGGTGCGCGCGACGTGCGCGTGGGCGGCGGCGCGGCAACCGTGCGTGAGTACCTGAAGGCCGGGCTCATCGACGAACTTCACCTGGCCGTGCGACCGGTGCTGCTGGGAAAGGGCGAGCCGCTGTTCGCAGGCCTGGATCTGCCCGCACTGGGCTACCGCTGCGAACGGCAGGTCGCAGGCGAGCGCGCCACGCACATGTTCCTGCGCCGCAACGCGGCTTGACGCCAGCAAGGCAGCCCTCGCCCGCTCGATCGATCGACGGCTTCTGGCCAGATGCCGAACCGCGAGAATGCAGCCCACACCGTACAGAGGAGCTCGCCTTGACCACCGTCGCCATCACCCCCGCCATCCACGTCAGCAACAACAACGGCTTTGTCCTGTTTGGCGGCGTGAACGTCCTCGAGTCGAAGGACATGGCCCTGCGTGCTGCGGAAGAGTACGTCCGCGTCACGCAAAAGCTCGGCATCCCCTACGTCTTCAAGGCCAGCTTCGACAAGGCGAACCGCTCGTCGATCCACTCCTACCGCGGCCCCGGACTGGAAGAGGGCCTGAAGATCTTCGAGGCCGTCAAGGCGGCGTTCGGCGTGCCCGTTCTCACCGACGTGCACGAGCCATGGCAGGCGAAACCCGTTGCCGAAGTGGTCGACGTTCTGCAGCTGCCTGCGTTCCTCGCCCGCCAGACCGACCTGGTCGTCGCGATGGCCCAGACAGGCAAGGTCATCAACGTCAAGAAGCCCCAGTTCCTGAGCCCGACGCAGGTGCTCAACATCGTGGAGAAGATCAAGGAGGCGGGCACCTCCCCCGTCATCCTGTGCGACCGCGGCACCTGTTTCGGCTACGACAACCTGGTGGTGGACATGCTCGGCTTCGGCACCATGAAGAAGGTCACGGGGAACCTGCCCGTCATCTTCGACGTGACGCATGCGCTGCAGCAACGCGAGGCGAACGCCGTCGCCTCTGGTGGGCGGCGCGAGCAAGTTGCCGAGCTGGCGCGTGCGGGTCTGGCGGTGGGCCTGGCGGGCCTCTTTCTCGAAGCGCATCCTGACCCGGCGCAGGCGAAATGCGACGGACCCAGCGCGCTGCCGCTGGACCAGCTGGAGCCGTTCCTCACGCAGTTGAAGGCGTTGGACGACCTGGTGAAGTCGTTCGCGCCGCTGAACATCCGCGCCTGAACGAGGCGCCGCGGTTCAGGCAGCCTTCCGCCTTTTCTGCGCAGACCTGGGTGCCTCGCTTCGCGCCAGCCACAGCCCGCTCGCGATGATCAACGCGCCGCCGCCCAGCGTCCATGCATCGGGTGCGGCCTGCCAGAACACCCAGTCCAGCACCAGCGCCCACGCGAGGGCGCTGTATTCGAAGGGCGCGATGGCCGCGGCCTGGCCGTGGCGGAAGGCCTCGGCGATGGCCAGCTGGCCCAGAAAGCCGCTGACGGCCAAGCCTGCCAGCACCCACGTGTGCTCGGCCTGGAGGGGCACCCATTGCGGTGCCGCCAGCAGGCTCCCGCCGAGCGCCATGCCCGCGGTGGTCCAGAAGACCAGCGCGGTGCTCGGTTCGGTGCGGCTGATGAGCCGGCCCAGCATGTTCGACAGCGCATAGCAGACGGCGGCCACCAGAATCGCCACGGCGCCCGTCGAGAGAAAGGCGCCCTGCTCGGGCCGCAATGCGATCACGACACCGGCGAAGCCCAGCCCGATGGCAATCCAGTGGCGCGGAAGAATCGACTCGCCCAGCAGCGGCACGGCGATGAGCACCATCAGCAGCGGCGCGATGAACGTGAGGGTGTAGGCCTCGGCCAGGCCCAGGGACTTCAAGCCGTGCACGAAGAGCACGAGCATCGTCATGTTCAGCGCGGTGCGCAGCAGGTGCAAAGGCCAACGCAGCCGGCGGTTGAAAACGCCGGCGGCCTCGCGCCGCCAGGCGATGTACAGGCACACCAACGGCAGCGCCGTGAGGCCGCGCAGCGCCATCACCTGCACCGGCGGGTAGTGCCCGGCCAGGTTCTTGAGCAGCGCGTCCATGCAGGCGAAGAAGGCGCAAGCCAACAGCATCGCGGCGATGCCGCGCAGGGTTCCGGTCGGGTGCATGGTGACGTTGTCTCGCGGCAGTGGCCGGCAGAGACGGGGCTTGTTCTTGACCGCCAAGCATAGGCCCTGCGAACGCCTGGTGCTGCATGGGCCACCGTCGTGACGCAAGTCACCACGGCGGCCCCTTCCACCCTTACAGGTAGTTGAAGAGCGAAATGCTGTTCAACCGCGCAAACGTCATCTGCGTCGCCTGCAGCGACGACTGCCGCTGATAGAAATCCGAGATCGCGGCGTACGGGTCGAGGTCCTCGATCGACGACAAATAACTTTCTTCCTGCAGCTTGTTCATCGCACCCGCACTGTCGAGCGCCTCGAGTTCGACCTGGCGCGAGCCCACCGACGACAGCACGGTGAGCACGTTGTCGTGCGCGTTCGTGACCTTCACGTTGGCGGTGCTCAAGGCGTTGCGCAATTGCGCCTGAGCCGCGGCGCCGCCGCCGTTGAGCGGTGCGCGCAGCGCGGTCACCAGCTCGCCCAGGGCCGCGAAGATGTCGGTGCCGGCGTTCTTCGCGGTCGACACGTCGAAGCTGTCGCCGTTGGCCGGCGTGCCGCTGATGGCAATCTGCACGCCACCGAACGAGATCGGGGTTCCGGCGGTGAACGTGCCGCTCGCGGCCACGACCGGCGGCGTGTCCTTGGTCATCACCGTGTAGTCGGTGCCGGTGAAGCGGATGGTGAAGTCCTTGCCGTAGTTCGGGGCCGTGGCGTCGGTGGTGCTCACCGCGCCAAACACGCCGGAGCCGGTGTTGGCGGGCGCGCCCGAGGCCACATAGCCCGCGCCGCCCTGCACCGTCTGGAAGATGCTGCGGCCGTCGTCCGAGGTCGACATCTGGCGCGCCACGTCGATCTGCATCAGCCGCTCGCCCTGGTCGCCCACGTACTGCACGCCACCGCCGTCGGCCATCACGAAGGGCGGGCTGCCGCTCTTGAAGCCGGCGAACAGGTACTGCCCATTGCCGTTGTCGCTGTTGGCCACGCCCACGAGCTGCTCCAGGCTGCTCTGGATCGCGGTGGCGAGCGAGCCGCGGTCGGCATCCGAGAGGCCACCACCGCCGGCCTGCACGACCAGCGTCTTCACGTGCTGCAGGATCGACGTCACGGAGTCGAGCGCGTTCTCTTCGGTCGACAGCGCCAGCGCCGCGCGTTGGCGGCTGGTGGCGAACTGGGCGCCCTCCGCCAGCGTCTGGCTCACGCCGAGTGCGCGCGCCGCGCCCACCGGGTCGTCGCCGGCCGACAAGAACTTGGAGTTGGTCGCCAGCTGCTGCTGGACCCTGAACAGCTTCTGCTGCTGCAGGCCCATCGACTGCAGGCTCTGTTCGAAGAAGGATTGGGTGCTGATGCGCATCGCGGGTCCTGAAATCTGTGCGGGGGGTGTGGAGCTCAGTTGCTGATGCCGAGGATCGCGTCGAACATCGCCGAGGCGGTCTGGATCACCTTGGCGTTGGCCTGGTACATCTGCTGGAACATCAGCAGGTTGCCGGTTTCCTCGTCCTGGTTGACGCCGGAAATCGCGCGCTGGCTGGCCTTGATCTGGCCGGTCACGCTGTCCTGCGTGGTGGCGGCGACCTTGATCGACATGGCGCGGTTGCCGACGTCGCTCACCAGCTGCGAGTAGGCGCCGTTGAAGGTCGCGGTGCCGTTCGACATCGTGGTCTTGCGCTGCAGCGCGCCCAGCAGCAATGCGTTGCCGCCGTCGGAGACAGCACCCGCGTTCTTGCCGATGGTGAAGGTGTCGCCCTGCGCGGGCGCGCCCGTCATGCTCACGGTGATGCCGTCGAAGCTCATCTTCGCGCCCGCCGTGTACGGCACGGGCGTGCCGGCCGGGTAGCTGGTGGCGGTGCCGTCGGCGCGCGTGACGGTCACGGCCGAGCCGGCCGGAAAACCCGACAGCGTGCCGGTGCCCGCGTTGAAGCTCAGCGTGACGTTGCCGGCCAGCGGCGAGCCCGGGTAGGCGGCGTCGACCGTGGCCGCGCCCAGTGCGCCGCTGCCCTTGTTGCCTGCGGTGTTGCCGGTGATCACGGGCGATGCGGCGGCCACCTTGGCCGGGTCGCGCACCAGCACGTCGACGTCGCGCGCGCCGGTGCGCGTGGGCTGCACCAGGAACGAATCGCCGGCCTGCGCCGTGCCGCTCGCGGCCGTGAGGCTCACGCCGTCGAAGCTGATCGGAAAGGTGGTGAAGCTGCCCATCGGCGTTTTGTCCGAAAGCCGCGTGACCGTGTAGGTGAGCGTGCCCGCCACGTCAGTCACGCTCACGTTGTAGTCGCTGGTCGTGAGCTTCGACGCATCGGTCAGCGTGGCGCCGAACTCGAGGGTGCCGGTGTTGCCGGCATTGGCGATCGTGCCCGGCACGGCCTGCGAGAAGAAGTTCTGGCCCAGCACGCCGTTCAGGTCCACGCCCAGGTTGTGCTGCGCATTCACCGCGTCGGCCACCGACATGGCGAGCCGGCCGATGGCGTTCTGCGTGGGAATCAGCGTGTCCTTGCGAAAGGCCATGAGGCCGCCGAGCACGCCGCCGGTGAAGGCGCTGTCGTCGAGCTCGACGGTGTTGCCGGCAAAGCCCGACAGCGCCACCACCTGGCGCGTCGGGTCCGACGACGACGCCACCGCCGCCATCTTCGACGCATGGTCGCCCACCACCAGCGACTGGCCGGTGGCGATGAACACGTTGTACTTGCCGTCGTCCTGCTGCAGCACGCGCACGTCGACCACCTGGCTCAGCTCGCTCACGAGTTGGTCGCGCTGGTCGAGCAGGTCGTTCGGCGCCTGGCCGCCGGCCACGGCGCTCATCTGGCTGATCTGCTGGTTCAGGCTGGCGATCTTGGCGGCGTAGGTGTTGATCTGGCTCACGCTGCCCACGATCTGCTCGTTGACCGAGGTGTTCAGGTCCGACAGGTACTGGTCGGTTGCGCGGAACTTGCTGGCCAGCGACTGCGCCGCGCTGATCATCTGCTGGCGCGCCGCCGGGTCGGCCGGCGTGTTGGCCACGCCCTGCACGCTGGTGAAGAAGCTCTGCATCAGGGGCGCGATGCCCGAGGTCTTGTCGGCCAGCAGCGTGTCGATGCGGTTGACCTGCACGCCGTTGGTGGCCAGCGCGGCCGACTGCGACTGCGCGGTGGCCAGCTGCGCCGTGAGGTAGCGGTCGTAGCTGCGCGCCACGGTCGTCACGTTGGCACCCGAGCCGATGAAGCCCGAGCCGCTGGCAATGCCGCCGGCCGTGGCGATCTGCGCGATCTGGCGGCTGTAGCCGGCCGTGTACACGTTGGCGGTGTTGTGGGCCGTGGTCATCAGCGCGGTGCGGGCGACCGCGAGGCCGCTCAGACCTGTGTAGAACATGCTTCCGGACATAAGGCTTTACCTGTCAAAGGGGTGTGTGGGAGCGGCATCGCGCGCGATGCCTCCCCGTAGTTATCGGCAGCGCGCGCCCGAAGTTGAGGGCGCGTACGTTCATGCCGTCTTTCTCAGAACTCCGACCAGTCGCCCTTGGCGTCGCCGGCCATCGCGAGCTGCGGCGTGCCGGTCGGTTCGCGGCGCGTGGGCAGCGCCTTGGCGCGCGGCTTGGGCGTCGGCTTCGGCGGCTTGGGAATCGGCGTGATGCGCGTGAAGCTCGCGCGGGTCGTCGCGACCGCGTTCGCGTCGAGCTTGAACACGCTCACGGCCTGCACGAGGCTGCCGGCCTGCTCCTGCAGCGACTGCGCGGCTGCCGACGCTTCTTCGACCAGCGCCGCGTTCTGCTGCGTCACCTGGTCCATCTGCGTGATCGCCTGGTTGATCTGCTCGATGCCCGAGGTCTGTTCCTGGCTCGCCGCCGTGATCTCGCCCATGATGTCCGTCACGCGCTTCACGCTGCCCACGATCTCTTCCATCGTGCGGCCCGCCTCGGCGACTTGCTTGCTGCCTTCTTCGACCTTCTCCACCGAGTCGCCGATCAGCGTCTTGATTTCCTTGGCGGCTGCGGCAGAGCGTTGTGCGAGGCTGCGGACTTCCGAAGCCACGACCGCAAAGCCTCGGCCTTGCTCGCCGGCGCGTGCCGCTTCCACAGCAGCATTCAACGCAAGGATGTTGGTCTGGAAAGCGATGCCGTCGATCACGCCGATGATGTCCACGATCTTCTTGGACGACGCATTGATCGAGCCCATCGTATCCACCACCTGCGACACAACCGCACCGCCCTTGACAGCGACCTCGGATGCGGAGACAGCCAGCTGATTCGCCTGCCGCGCGTTGTCCGCGTTCTGCTTCACCGTCGAGGTCAGCTCTTCCATCGACGCCGCCGTCTGCTCCAGCGAACTCGCCTGCTCTTCGGTGCGCGACGACAAATCCTGGTTGCCCGAAGCGATCTGCCCCGAGGCCGTGGCAATCGTCTCCGTGCCCGTGCGCACCTCGCCCACCACCTTCGCCAGATTGGTGTTCATGTCCTTCAGCGCCTGCATCAGCTGGCCCGTCTCATCACGGCTGTCCACGCGGATGTTCGCGCTCAAGTCGCCGGCGGCCACCGTCTCGGCCACGCCGACCGCCTTGGCCAGCGGGCGCACGATGCTGCGCGAGATGAAGAACGCGAACAGGCCGCCCAGCAGCACCGTGAGCGCCGTCAGCAGCAGCCGCAGGTTGAAGCTCTTCGCATTCGCCGCGTCGATGGCGTGGCTCATGTCGTCGATGGCGCGGCGCTCGATGGCCAGCAGCTCGAGCACGCGGTTTTCATACGCCTTGGCGGCCGGCTGGAACGACAGCTGGTAGGCGCGCACGGTCTCGACCGTGTTGCCGCTGGCCTTGGCGCGGGTCACGTCGTCCTTGGCGGCCTGGTACTTGGCGCGCAGCTCGACGATCGACTTGTAGGTCGCTTTTTCTTCGTCGGTGACCAGCAGCGCCTCGACCTTGGCCATGGTCTCGGTGCCCTTCTTCACGCTCTCGGAGATCACGTCGGCGAACAGCATCGGCAGCGCCTCGTCGGTGGTGCGCGCGATCATCGAGGTGCGCGCAATGGCCGAGTAGGTCAGCACGTACCAGTCGGCAATGAGCCGCTCCTTGGCCAGCGGGCTCTGCATCATGATCCGCGTGGCTTCGGCGTTGTTGCGTGCGGAGATCAGCGCCACGGCGCTGGAGATCACCGACAGGCCCAACACGATGCCGAAGGCGATGGTCAGGCGGGTGCCGATGCGAAGGTTCGAAAAGAATGTCATGGGGTGGTCCTCAAACGGTGGCGGCGGATTCGATGAGGCCCATTTCTTCGCTGGACATCAGCCGGTCGATGTCCACCAGGATCAGCATGCGTTCGTCCAGCGTGCCCAGGCCGATCAGGTAGTCGGTGTCGAGCACCGAGCCCATCTCGGGCGCCGGCTTGATCTGCTCAGCCGTGAGCGTGATCACGTCCGACACGCTGTCCACCACCATGCCCACCACGCGGCCCGAGATGTTCAGCACGATCACCACCGTGAACTGGTCGTAGGTGGGTGCGCCCAGCTCGAACTTGATGCGCATGTCGATGATCGGCACGATGATGCCGCGCAGGTTGACCACGCCCTTGATGTAGTCGGGCGCGTTCGCGATGCGCGTCACGGCGTCATAGCCGCGCAGCTCCTGCACCTTCTGGATGTCGATGCCGTATTCCTCGTCGCCGAGCTTGAAGGTCACGACCTCCAGGCGGTTGGCCACGGCGGATGCGGACGGCGATGTGTTGTCTCTGGTGTGGTTCAGCATGTGTTCTTCTCCTCGTTCAATACGCATCCCGGACGCCGGCACCCTCGCCCGCCCCGGTCCTGAATACCCCTGCGGCCCGGACCAGGCCCTCGGCCTGTTCCTGCAGCGACTGCGCCGTGGCCGTGGCCTCTTCGACCAGCGCGGCGTTCTGCTGCGTCACCTGGTCCATCTGCGCGATGGCCTGGTTGATCTGCTCGATGCCCGAGGTCTGCTCCTGGCTCGCCGTCGTGATCTCGCCCATGATGTCGGTCACGCGCTTCACGCTGCCGACGATCTCCTGCATGGTCCGGCCGGCCTCGGCCACCTGCTTGCTGCCCGCCTCGACCTTCTCCACCGAGTCGCCGATGAGGGTCTTGATTTCTTTCGCGGCAGCCGCCGAGCGTTGCGCCAGGCTTCGCACTTCCGACGCGACCACCGCAAAGCCCTTGCCCTGCTCGCCCGCGCGCGCGGCTTCCACGGCCGCGTTCAGCGCGAGGATGTTGGTCTGGAACGCGATGCCGTCGATCACGCCGATGATGTCGACGATCTTTTTCGACGAGGCGTTGATCGAGCCCATCGTGTCCACGACCTGCGACACCACGGCGCCGCCCTTCACGGCGACCTCCGACGCGGAGACGGCCAGTTGGTTCGCCTGCAGTGCGTTGTCCGCGTTCTGCTTCACCGTCGAGGTCAGCTCTTCCATCGACGCGGCCGTCTGTTCGAGCGAGCTGGCCTGCTGCTCGGTGCGCGACGACAGGTCCTGGTTGCCCGAGGCGATCTGGCTCGACGCCGACATCACGCCCGCCACGTTCGCACCCACGTCCGCGACGATCGCGAAGAGGTTGGCGCTCATCTGATTCAACGCGCGCAGCAGCCCCGCGATCTCGTCGCCGGGTCGCACCGTGAAACGCACCAGGTCACCACCCGCGATGGTTCGCGCGACCTCGATGGCCTCGTCGAGCGGACGGAAGACCGTGCGCCCGAGGAACGCGCCGAGGCTCAGCCACGCCAGTGCGGCACCAAGGCTGCCCGCTGCCACGGCGTTGGGCAGCCAGCTGTGCGCGCCGGACGCGGCCACCAGGCGGGACGCTTCCATCCAGCCCATCGCGCCCAGGCCCGCTGACAGCGCAGCCGCCGCGACGGTCACGCCGAACACGCGCCGCCGCACCGGAATGCGCCGCAGCCGCGCCAGTGGACGCGCCCAGCCACTGCGCACCACTTCGCCCTGCAGCAGTTCGAGGCCCTTGGCCTCGCCCTCGCGCATGCGGCGGTAGAGCGCGTCGGCGGCCACCACGTCCTCGCGCGCGGGACGGCTGCGCACGGACATGTAGCCCTCCACGCGGCCCTGGTGGCGGATCGGCGTGACGTTGGCGAGCACCCAGTAGAAGTCGCCGTTCTTGCGGCGGTTCTTGATGAGGCCGGTCCAGGGCAGGCCCTGGTCCAGGGTGCGCCACAGGTCGGCAAAGGCCTCGGGCGGCACGTCGGGGTGGCGCACGATGTTGTGCGCCTTGCCCAGCAGTTCGGCGGCCGTGAAGCCGCTGGCCGCGACGAAGGCCGGGTTGACGTAGGTGATGCGGCCCTTGAGGTCGGTGCGGGACACCAGGGCCTCTTCCTTCGAGAGTTCGTATTCGATGTCGGTGACGGGCAGATTGACGCGCATGGCCGGTGCGTCGCCTCAAGCCAGCGCCAAGGCGTGGCTGCTGCTGCCGCCGAGGCGGAACACGCCGACGACCTGCGACAGGCTGCCGGCCTGTTCCTGCAGCGACTGCGCCGCAGCCGAAGCCTCTTCGACCAGCGCCGCGTTCTGCTGCGTCACCTGGTCCATCTGCGTGATCGCCTGGTTGATCTGCTCGATGCCCGAGGTCTGCTCCTGGCTCGCGGCCGTGATCTCGCCCATGATGTCCGTCACGCGCTTCACGCTGCCCACGATCTCTTCCATCGTGCGGCCGGCTTCAGCGACTTGCTTGCTGCCTTCTTCAACCTTCTCTACCGAGTCGCCGATGAGGGTCTTGATTTCCTTGGCGGCTGCGGCGGAGCGTTGAGCCAAGCTGCGAACCTCCGAAGCAACCACCGCAAAGCCTCGGCCTTGCTCGCCGGCACGCGCCGCTTCAACAGCAGCGTTCAACGCCAGGATGTTGGTCTGGAACGCGATGCCGTCGATCACGCCGATGATGTCCACGATCTTCTTGGACGACGCATTGATCGAACCCATCGTGTCCACCACCTGCGACACCACCGCGCCGCCCTTCACTGCAACTTCAGAAGCGGAGACCGCCAGTTGGTTCGCTTGCCGCGCGTTGTCCGCGTTCTGCTTCACCGTCGAGGTCAGCTCTTCCATCGACGCCGCCGTCTGCTCCAGCGAACTCGCCTGCTCTTCCGTGCGCGACGACAGATCCTGGTTGCCCGACGCGATCTGCCCCGAGGCCGTGGCAATCGTCTCCGTGCCCGTGCGCACTTCACCTACCACCTTGGCGAGATTCGCGTTCATGTCCTTCAGCGCCTGCATCAACTGACCTGTCTCGTCGCGGCTGTCCACGCGGATGTTCGCACTCAGGTCACCGGCCGCCACGGTCTCTGCCACTTCGAGCGCATGGCCCAGCGGGCGCACGATGCCCAGCGTCAGGCGCCAGGCGAACAGCGCGCCCAGCACCAGGGCAATGGCCGACAGCGCGAGCAGCGTGGTGCGGCCGTCGGTGTGATCGGCCGCGATGCCCTTGGCGGCGGCGTCGATCTTCTCGCGCTGGTGGTTCGCGAGGCTCTCGACCGCGTTGGCGTAAACGGAAAGCGCCGCGCTGAACTTGGTGTCGACCAGCACATTGGCTTCGTCGAGCTTCTTCTCGTCCTTCAGCTTGTTGAGCGTGCCCACGGTCTCGAGCACGATGACGCGCGCCGCGACCACCGCGGCATAGAGGGCCTTTTCTTCCGGGCTGGCGAGCATCGCCTCCAGCTGCTTCTGCGCCGGCGTGATGCGCGCCGAGCCGGCCGCCTGGAGCTTGGCGAAATACGCCGCGATCTCGGGATCGGTGGTCTTCACCATCGCGTAGTTGGCGACGGTGTTCGACTTGAGCAGGCTGAGCCATTCGGTCGCCAGGCGCTCCTTGACCAGCGCGCCCTGCACCATCTCGTCGGTCGCCTGGCCCACGTTCGTGAGGCGCAGCACGCCGGTGCCCGCAATGAACGCCATCAGCAGCAGCAACGCCGCGAAGCCGAGCCCGAGGCGGGTGCCGATTTTCAGATCCTTCAAACTCATTGCGCTTTTCTTCCTTCAATAACGGGGAGCGGTGGCCGCATCGCGCGGCGGGCCACCGGCATGACATGACGGCATGGCGGGGCGGCCTGCGCCACCCCGTCTCCCTGTTATCGGCAGCGCGGCGCCAGACTTGAGTCTTTTTTCTAAAGTTTGGTGCGAATCGGGGCGCGGGCGCATGCGTTCTCTGTCAGGCGTCGGTGGCGTTGACGTGCTGGAACACCCGGTCCAGCCGCTCGGCGACCTTGACGTGGTGGCGGCTCGCACGGGCCCGCGCATGCGCTGCGAGGCCCGCGAGGCCAAGGCCGGTCAGGCAGGCCGCACCCGCGAGCGCCCACACGGCCCGCAGCGCCCAGGCGCAGCCGGTGCCGATGTGGAAGCCGAGAAACAGCGCCACGGCCAGCAGCAGGAGCAATGCAGCGAAGCCCATGCCGACGCGGCGCACGGCTTTCGGATGGAAATGCGTAGACACGGGGCGTTCAAGCCGCGACGGCTTCGTCGGCGTCGAGCTTGAAGGTGCTGACAGCCTCCACGAGGTTGCTCGCCTGCTCCTGCAGCGACTGCGCCGCCGCCGAGGCTTCCTCGACCAACGCCGCGTTCTGCTGCGTCACCTGGTCCATCTGCGTGATCGCCTGATTGATCTGCTCGATGCCCGAGGTCTGCTCCTGGCTGGCCGCAGTGATCTCGCCCATGATGTCCGTCACGCGCTTCACGCTGCCCACGATCTCTTCCATCGTGCGGCCGGCTTCGGCGACTTGCTTGCTGCCTTCTTCGACCTTCTCTACCGAGTCGCCGATCAGGGTCTTGATTTCCTTCGCGGCTGCGGCGGAGCGTTGGGCAAGGCTGCGTACTTCCGAAGCCACGACCGCGAATCCGCGACCTTGCTCACCGGCGCGTGCCGCTTCAACAGCGGCGTTCAACGCGAGGATGTTGGTCTGGAATGCAATGCCGTCGATCACGCCGATGATGTCCACGATCTTCCTGGACGACGCATTGATCGAGCCCATCGTGTCCACGACCTGCGACACGACAGCACCGCCCTTGACTGCCACTTCGGACGCAGAGACGGCCAGCTGGTTCGCCTGCCGTGCGTTGTCCGCGTTCTGCTTCACCGTCGAGGTCAACTCTTCCATCGACGCCGCCGTCTGCTCCAGCGAACTGGCCTGCTCTTCCGTGCGTGACGACAGGTCCTGGTTGCCCGCTGCAATCTGGCGCGACGCCACCGCGATCGAATCGGTCGATGCCTTGATGCGCGTCACGAGGTCGGTGAGCGTGTCTTCCATCTCGCCCATGCCGCGCAGCAGCCGGCCGAAGTCGCCGCCGCGGTCGGTTTCGAACTCCTGGCTCAGGTCGCCGGCGGCCACGGTCTCGGCGATCAGCAGCGCCTCGGCGATCGGCTGGGCGATGCTGCGCGTGAGCAGCCATGCGAGCACCGCGCCCAGCGCGAGCGCAGCCGCGGCCAGCGCAGCGATGTAGAGGCGGCCTGCGCGGTACTGCGCATCGATGGCGGCGGCCGTGCTGTCGATGTGCTGCTGCTGGTGCGTCACCATCGCGCGGATGCTCGCGTCGTAGCCGTCGAGCATCGGCAGCAGCTGCGTGTCGGTGCGCGTCGCGGCCTCGTCCTTCTGGCCGTCGGCCTTGAGCTGGAGGATCTGCTTGCGCAGCGCGATGTAGTCGCCGCGCCGCTTCTGGATGTCGGCGCTCAGCGCCAATTCTTCGGGCGTGCTGAGCAGCGCCTCGAGCGCCGTCTGCGTCTCGGAGATGGTGGCGCTGGTCGCGGCAATCTGCTTTTGCAGGTAGGCCTGCACCTGCGCGTCGTCGCTCTTGAGCAGCGAGAAAGTGCGCACGCTGTTCGTGGCCGTTCCCAGCTGCCAGGCCGTGGCCAGGCGCTCCTTCGACAGGGTGCGCGAGGCCAGGTCTTGCGTGGCTTCGCCTACATCCTGCAGCCGCAGCACGCCGATGCCCGCCACGGCCACCAGCAGCGCCAGCACCAGCGCAAAGCCGGCGCCCAGCCGCATTCCGGTCGTCCAATTCTTGATCGTCATTCGCTTGTCTCCTCTCGGGGCCTCTGGTGTCGTTGTTCTTGGGTCCGGGCAGTCAAGTCAGGCTGTGCGAGCGGCTCAGCCGAACTTCTGCATGATGCGAACCAGCTTCTCGCCGTACTTCGGGTCGGTGGCATAGCCCGCGCGCTGCAGGCCGTGCGCGGCCTGCGCCGGGTCGGCGGTGGCCAGCACGTTCGCGTAGCGCGGGTTGCGCGTGATGAAGCGCGCGTAGTCGGTGAAGGCCTCCTCGTACGAGGCATAGGCGCGGAACTTGGCGCGCACCTTCTGCGGCTCGCCGTCGATGTATTCGGTGGTGGTCGTCTCGACCGTGGCGCCCTTCCAACTCTTGTCGGCCTTGATGCCGAAGAGGTTGAAACTTTGGGTGCCATCGTCGGCGCGGATCTCGCGCTTGCCCCAGCCGGATTCGAGCGCGGCCTGCGCCAGGATCAGCGGAGCGGGCACACCGCTGGCGGCGCTGGCCGCCTGTGCCGACGCGCCCATGCGGTCCACGAACGCATCGACCTGGCCTTGCAGCGAGGCGTTCGCGGCCGGTGCAGGGCCGCTCTTCATTTGATAGACACCGAGGTCGGCCGCCGTCGACACGCGCGCACCAGGCGACGAGCCGATGGGAATGCCCGCGCGCGGACCGTACGGCAGGCCGGGAGGCGCTTCGAGCGACAAGGGCCGTGTGCCGATGCCATCGTCGGCTTCAGGCGCCGCCGAAGGCATCTGCCGCCGCAGCTGCGTCAGCATCGCCTCGGCCAGCCCCACGCCGCGCCCCGAAAGGTTCTGCGTGAGTTGCTGGTCGAACATCGACAAATAGACCTTCTGGTCCTGGCTGTCGAGCAGGCCACCGGAAGGCGTCGCCTCGCGCATGCTCTTGAGCACCATGTTCATGAACAGCGCCTCGAACTGGCGTGAGACCTGCTGCAGGCCCTCTTCGGGCGAAGTGCGTACGGTGCGGCGCAGCGCATCGACGCCCTGCACGTCGAGCGCAAAACGCTGGTCGAGCGCGCCGCTGCGGCTGGCCGCGTCGGTGCCGGTCCATGCGGTGTTGGCGGAGATGGTCATGCCGTCGGCCTCAAATGATCTCGAGTTCGGCGCTCAACGCACCGGCCGACTTCATGGCCTGCAGGATCGACACCAGGTCCTGCGGGTTGGCGCCCAGGCTGTTCAGCCCCTTCACCACATCGGCCAGCGACGCACCGCCGCGCACCATCTGGATCGCACCACCGCCCTGGTTGACGGAAATCTGCGAGGTCTGCGCCACCACCGTGCTGCCGCCCGAGAACGCGCCCGGCTGGCTGATCACCGGCTCGGTGTTGATCACCACCGACAGGTTGCCGTGCGCCACGGCGCAGTCTTTCACGCGCACCGCCTGGTTCATCACGACCGAGCCCGTGCGCGCATTCACCACCACGCGCGCGCCCGCCTGCGTGGGCGTGACCTCGAGCTCCTGCAGCTGCGCGAGAAAGCCCACGCGCCGCTGCGGCTCGGGCGCCTGCACGCGGATCACGCGCGCGTCCATCGCCTCGGCGGTGCCGGCGCCGAACTGGCGGTTGATGGCGTCCATGGCGCGCTGCGCCGTGCCGAAGTCGGAGCGGTTCAGCTCGATCGTGAACGAGCCCTCCGCGCCCACCGGCGCCTCGACCGTGCGCTCCACCAGCGCGCCGGCGGGAATGCGCCCCGAACTCAGCTGGTTGACCTGCACCCTGCTGCCGTTGGCCGCAGCACCCGCCCCGCCCACCACCATGTTGCCCTGCGCCACGGCGTAGGTTGCGCCGTCCACGCCCTTGAGCGGTGTCATCAGCAGCGTGCCGCCGCGCAGGCTTTTTGCATTGCCCATGGACGACACCGTGACATCGATATTCTGGCCCGGCCGCGCGAACGACGGCAGCGTGGCCGTCACCATGACGGCCGCCACGTTCTTCAGCTGCATGTTCACGCCCTGCGGGATCGTGATGCCCAGCTGCTGCAGCATGTTGTTCAGGCTCTGCGTGGTGAACGGCGTCTGCATCGTCTGGTCGCCCGTGCCGTCCAGGCCGACCATGAGGCCGTAGCCGATGAGCGGGTTGTCGCGCACGCCCTGGATGCTGGCGAGTTCCTTCAGGCGCTCCGCGTGTGCGGGCGCGATGAACAGGAGCGCGCACAACGCGGCAACGCGCCAGCGGTTCGAGGTGCGTGAAAACGGGAGGTGTGTCATCAGAATGGCATCACGTTCAAGAAGATGCGCTGCATCCAGCCCATGTGCTGGGCTTCATCGATGTAGCCCTTGGCCGAGTACTCGATGCGCGCATCGGCCACCAGCGTCGAGGGCACGGTGTTGTTGCCCGACACGGTGCGCGGGTTCACCACGCCCGAGAAGCGGATGTACTCCGTGCCCTGGTTGATGCCCATCTGCTTCTCGCCGCTCACCAGCAGGTTGCCGTTGCTCATCACGTCGGTCACTGTGACGGTGATCACGCCGTTGAAGGTGTTGTTGGCGTTGGCGCCGCCCTTGGCGTTGAGCGTGTTGGTGCCCGACAGCTTGGTCTCCTGCCCGTCGAGCAGGCCGCCGATGAGCTTGGGAATGGCCGCGAACACGCCGGTCGTGTTGCCCGTGCGGCTGGCGTTGGCGCCCGAGTTCTTGGTCGCGTTGACCTTCTCGCTGATGACGATGGTGAGGATGTCGCCGACATTGCGCGGGCGACGGTCTTCGAACAGCGCGTTGGCGCCGGGGCCGTCCTGGAAGATCGCGCCGGGCGCACGCCGCGCCTGCACGGCCGCGTACTGGTCGGCACGCGCCGTCATCGGCTGGTGCACCAGCGGCTCGCGCGGCACCTGCGCGCAGCCGGCGGCCAGCGAGGCCACGAGCAGCAGCGCCGACGCCCGGCAAAAAAGACGCTCCCCCGCACGCATCACAACTGGGCCAGGCGCTGCAGCATCTGGTCGGACGTCTGGACCGCCTTGCTGTTGATCTCGTACGAGCGCTGGGTGGCGATCATGTTGACCAGCTCTTCCACCACGTTGACGTTGGAGGCCTCGACATAGCCCTGGCTCAGCGTGCCCGCGCCGTCCACGCCGGGGTTCACCTGGTTGGGTGCGCCCGAGGCGTCGGTCTCGGCGTACAGGTTCTCGCCCTGGCTCTGCAGGCCCGTGGGGTTGACGAAGGTCGCAAGCTGCAGCTGGCCGACCTGCACGGTGTTGGTGCCGCCCGCCTGCACCACCGACACGATGCCGTCGCGGCCCACGGTGATGCTGGTGGCGTTGGCCGGGATGGTGATGGCCGGCTGCACCGGGAAGCCGCTGGCGGTGACCAGCTGGCCGTCGCGATCGGTCTGGAACGAGCCGTCGCGCGTGTACGAGGTGGTGCCGTCGGGCATCAGCACCTGGAAGAAGCCGCTGCCGCTGATGGCCACGTCGGTCGGCTTGTCGGTCTTGGTGAGGTTGCCCTGCGAGTGGATGCGCTCGGTGGCGACCACATGCACGCCGGTGCCGACCTGCAGGCCCGAGGGCAGGCGCGTCTGGTCGGAGCTCTGGCCGCCGACCTGGCGCAGGTTCTGGTAGACCAGGTCTTCGAACACGGCGCGGCTGCGCTTGAAGCCGGTGGTGCCGACGTTGGCCAGGTTGTTCGACACGACGTCGAGCTGCGTCTGCTGCGCGTCCAGGCCAGTCTTGGCGATGTAGAGGGAGCGGATCATTTCGGAAGTTCTTGGGAAGGGGATTAGCCGTAGGCCAGCAGCTTGTTGGCGGTCTGCGCGTTGATGTCGGCGGTCTGCAGCGACTTCATCTGCATCTCGAAGCTGCGCGCGTTGGCGATCATGGCCACCATGGCATCGACCGGCTGCACGTTGCTGCCCTCGATGGCGCCCGAGATCAGCGTGACGGCCTCGTCGGCCTCGGCCGGCGGCAGGTCGGCGCGCATGCGGAACAGGCCGTCGTCGCCGCGCACGAGGTCGGTCGTCGACGGGTTGACCAGCTTGAGCCGGCCCACTTCGGCGATGCCGGTGAGCACGGTCGAGGCCGCGTCGCGCGAACCCACGAGGCCGTTCGACGCAATGCTCACGGCCGAACCCGGCGGCACGGTGAGCGCACCGTTGTCACCCACCACGGGGCGCCCGCCCATCGTCGTGAGCTGGCCGTCGGCGCCGATCTGCAGGTTGCCGACGCGCGTGTAGGCCTCGCCGCCGTCGGGCGCCTGCACCACCAGCCAGCCCTCGCCGCCCACGGCCACGTCGAGTGCGCGGCCGGTCTGCGTGAGCGGACCGTGGGTGAAGTCGGCGCCGGGCGTGGTGGCGGCCACGAAGGCGCGCGTGGGCGCTTCTTCGCCGACCACGGGCACGGCGCGAAAGGTCGCGATCTGCGAGCGAAAGCCCGGCGTCGAGACGTTCGCCATGTTGTTGGCGACCACGGCCTGCTGCTCCATGGCCTGCTTGGCGCCGCTCATGGCGACATACAGCATTCGATCCACGCGATGCTCCCGGTCAGCGGATGTTCATGAGGGTCTGCATGACCTGGTCCTGCGTCTTCACGGTCTGCGCATTGGCCTGGTAGTTGCGCTGCGCGACGATGAGGTTCACCAGCTCGGAGGTCAGGTCGACGTTGGACGACTCCAGCGCGCCCGAGGCCAGAGAGCCGGCCTTGGTGCCTTCGCCCGGCGTGCCGGTGAGCGCATTGCCCGAGGCCTGCGTCTCGGCCCACACGTTGTTGCCCTTGGGCTCCAGGCCGTTCGGGTTGGCGAACGACGACAGCACGACCTGGCCCAGCAGGCGCGTCTGCTCGTTGGAGAACTTGCCGGTGATGGTGCCGTCGGGGTTGATCGAGAACGCGGTGAGCTCGCCCGACTTGTAGCCATCCTGGCCCAGCTTGCTCATGCCGTTGGCGCTGCCGAACTGCGTGGTGCCCGTGAGGTCGACCGAGGTGGTGAGCGGCGAGGCGCCGTTGGTGAAGGTGAGCGGCCCGATGTTGAACGCGCCCGAGGCCGGTGCGGTCATGACGCCCTTGGCGTCGAACGTGACGTTGGACAGCGCGGCGCCGCCGTTCAGCGGTGCGCCGTCGGAGGTGCCGTACACGTTCCAGGTGTTGGCCGCCGTCTTCACGAAGTACACGGCCACGTCGTGCGGGTTGCCCAGCGAGTCGTAGATGGGCCCGATGGCGTTCGGGTAGTTGTAGGTGGCCGCGTCGGTGGGGCTGAACGGCGTCTTGGCGGGCACCGTGCTGCGCGCGTCGAGGTTGAACTGCGCGTCGACGTTGGCCGTGGGCTTGGGCGGCATCATGCCGCCCTGCACCTGGATCGGCCCCGGCGTGCCGCCGCTGATGCCGCCGCTGGCATTGGCGCCGTAGCCGGTGAGCTGCAGGCCCTGCGCATTGACGATGTAGCCGTCCTTGTCGCGCGTGAACTGGCCGTTGCGCGAGTAGAAGACCTCGCCGCTGGTGCTGGCCAGGCGAAAGAAACCGTCGCCGTTCAGGATGGCCACGTCGAGCGGGCGCGTGCTCGACTGCGTCACGCCCTGCGTGAAGTTCTGCGTCACACCCGACACCGAGGCGCCCAGGCCGACGCGCGATCCGGCGTACACATCCTGGAAGGTGGCGGCGGCCGACTTGTAGCCCACCGTGCCCGAGTTGGCGATGTTGTTGCCGATGACGTCGAGGTTTGCCGCGGCCACGCCGAGTCCGCTGATGCCTTGGGAAAAACTCATGAAAGGGTCCTTGTTCGATGCGAGGAAGAAGAGTGCAAAGGGCGCGAAGGGCGCGGCCCGCGTGGGCCACGCCGAAGACGAAGACTCAGAGGAACAGGCGCACGTCGCCCAGCCCGATGCTGGCGCCCGAGGCCAGTTCGAGCGTGACGCCGTCGGCGCCCTGCTTCACGGCGGCCACCTGCGAGAAGGTGAGCGCGGTGGCCTTCACCGTCGTGCCGTTGTTGCTGGCATCGACCGTGAATCGGTAGGCGCCCGGCGGCACCGCGACGCCCAGGTCGTCCTTGCCGTCCCAGGTGACGGCGTTGACGCCTTCCTTCATGGCGCCCGCGTCGAGCGTGCGGATCACCTTGCCGGTGCTGTCGACGATCTTGATCTCGACGTCGGCGGCGGTGCCCGGCAGCTGGACGGCGAAGGCCTGCGTGGCGGGGTCCTTGCCGTCTTCGGGCTTCTTGGTGGTGAGCACGTCGCCGGGCGACAGCACGTTGTAGCCAATGAGCGAGGTCGCCTGCAGCAGCTGGTTGGCGCCGGTCTGGTTGACGAGGCCGGAGAGCGTGGCGTTGAGCTTCTCGATGCCGCTCACGGTGCTCATCTGCGCGAGCTGCGAGGTGAGCTCGGCGTTCTGCATCGGGTTGAGCGGGTCCTGGTTGTTCAGCTGCGTGACGAGCAGCTTGAGAAAGCGCTGCTCGCTGTCGGCGCTGGACACGTTGTTGTTGCTGTTCGCCGCCGTGGGCGCATTCAGCCCGCTGATGGACGAGGTGTCGGAAAGGGCCATGGGGTCGGGGTTCTTCCTGCGGGGGGGGTGCGTGCGTGCGTGGGTTACTGGCCGATGGTCAGCGTCTTGACCATCAGCGTCTTGGCCGTGTTGAGCACCTCGACGTTGGCCTGGTAGCTGCGCGAGGCCGAGATCATGTTGGTCATCTCTTCGACCACGTTGACGTTGGGCATCGCCACGTAGCCCTGCGCATTGGCGTGCGGACTCTTGGGGTCGAACACCAGCTTGGCGGGCGACGGGTCTTCGATGACGCCGGACACCCTGACGCCGCCGATGTCGCGCCGGCCCGAGGCTGCCACCTCGAACACCACCTGCTTGGCGCGGTAGGGCTGGCCGTCGGGGCCGGCCACGCTCTCGGCGTTGGCGAGGTTGCTCGCGGTCACGTTCATGCGCTGCGATTGCGCGGTCATGGCGGAGCCCGCCACGTCGAAGATGTTCATGGCTGTACCGCCGACAGGAGCGACTTGATCTTGGCGTTGATGAGGGTGAGGTTCGACTCGTAGCGCAGCGCGTTGTCGGCGAAGGCCACGCGCTCGACGTCCATCTCGACCGTGTTGCCGTCGAGGCTGGACTGGTGCGGCACGCGGTACTGCAGGTCGTGGCCGGCCGTGGCCTGCGCCTGGCCCGCGAGGTGGCGCGACGAGGTGGTGGCCATCGACACCGACGATGCGGCGCGGCCGCGCTCGACGGCTTCGCTCAGGCGCGCGCCGAAGTCGAAGTCGCGCGCCTTGTAGTTCGGCGTGTCGGCATGGGCGATGTTGGCCGCGAGCACCTCCTGGCGTTCTGCCCGGAGATGGAGCGCTTCGCGGTGGAAGCGAAACGCCGCATCCAGCTTGTCGATCATCTTTGTTCCATCTGTTGAGGCGTCGCCAGTGCACGGGGCGCAGCGACCGATGGAAAGCGAGTCTATGCATGCCGCGCGTTGGCAATCGCCCGAACAAAGGGGGGTTTCGCCTGCTGCTCGCACCTTCGCTCGCAGGGCAAATTCATAAAAATCCAGGGGCGCCGGTCGTGGCTTCCTTGCACCGGTGCCTTCGATCTTTCGCCCACTTCCTTCGCTTTCGATGACCCTCTCGCCGCTTCGCCGACACCTGCTGCGCACCGCATGTGCGTTGGGGCTGGCGTGCGCGATGTCGACCGGTGCGATCGCGGGCGACGCGGCTGCGGCGGCCGTCGAAACCTACCTCCAGGTGCAAAGCGCCGGCCTGCCCGGCCAGGTGACGGTCAGCCTCGAAGGGCGTGGCACGTCGGCGCTGCCCCCGTGCGACGCGCCCGAGGTGTTCCTGCCGCCGGGCGTCACACCCTGGGGCCGCATCTCGGTGGGCGTGCGCTGCCACGCCGAACGACCGTGGACGCGCTTCGTGCAGGCGCGCGTTGCGGTGCAAGGCCGCTACCTGGTGGCCGCGCGTGCCATCGACGCGGGCCGCCCGCTGGGCGCCGGCGATGTGGTCGAGCGCACCGGCGACCTCACGCGGCTGCCGCGCTCGGTGGTCACCAGCGCGGCCGAGCTGGCCGGGATGGTGAGCGCCAACCGCGTCGCGCCCGGCGCGCCGATCCGCAAGGAACTGCTGCGCGGCGTCGCCGTGATCCAGCAGGGCCAGGCTGTGAAGGTGGTGGCGCAGGGGCCGGGCTTTGTGGTCAGCACCGAGGGCAAGGCCCTGAGCGGCGCCGCGGTGGGCGCGGTGGTACAGGCCAAGACCCTGGACGGCCGGGTGATTCGCGGCGTGGCCGACGAGGAAGGACAGGTCCGGCTGGTGCAGTAGCGGCCGCCGCGTTTGCGCAGGCTTCACTTCATGCACGCCCTTCCTAAAGTTCTTGCACCGGCTGCCGATATACGGGTCAGCCCCTGAGGAATCACCTTGAAAATCGATCCCACCGCCCCTTCGGCCACGCCCCTGCACCGCACCCCCGCACCGGGTGCGCCGGCTCCGTCGACGCCCGCCGAGGCCGTGCAGCGCCCGAAGGAAGCAGCGCCCGTCTCCGCGCTCGTCCATGCGATGCCCGCCGCCGTGGGAGGCAGTGATTTCGACGCAGCCCGCGTGGCCGCGATCCGCGAGGACATCCGCGCCGGCCGCTACGAGATCCGTCCCGAGCGCATCGCCGACGGCCTGCTGGCCAGCGTGCGCGAGCTGCTCGCACCGAAGGGCGAGGCATGACCACCTTGCTGGCACAGCTGCGTGCGGAAGCGGGCTGCATCGAAGAATTTCTCGTGGCGCTGGACGAGGAGGCGCAGGCCATGTCGGACAGCGCCTTCGACGCACTGAACGCCATTGCCGGCCGCAAGACCGCGCTGCTGGACCGCATGGCCGAACTCGACCAGCAGCGCGAATCGCTGCAGGCGGCATTGGGCTTTGCGCCCGGCCGCGCGGGTGCGGACGCGGCCGCTGCAGCGGGCGGTGAACCCACGCGCCAGGCCTGGCGCGAACTGCTCGCGCTCGCCGAAGACGCGCGCAACCGCAACCTGCACAACGGCACGCTGGTGTACGCGCACCTCGACTTCACGCAGCAGGCGCTGCACTTCCTGCAGGCGCGCGCCCAACCCTTCTACGGCCCCGACGGCGTGCGCAAGACGCAGGCCGGCGCGGGCACCCGGCTGGCGGCCGGCTGAGCAGTCTCGTGAACGCGTCCGCACGTTTCGCCCCTGCACGCACCGCGATCTCGCTGGTGCTGCTGTGGCTCGCGTGCGCCGGCGCCCATGCCTTCGAACTCGCGCCCGCCGTGCGCTCGGACGACGCCATCAACCTGGGGCAGCTGCACCCGGTGCGCATGGCCGTCGGCGAAACGGCACGCATCGCGTACTCGGGCGCGGCCATGGCCATCGCCATGTCGGCCGCGTATGTGCCGTCGTACCGGCCGGGCGAACAGGCCGTCGGCCTGGCCTTCGGCAATTACCGGGGCTACACGGCCGCGTCGCTGGGCTTCAAGCGCACGTCGGGCGACGGCGACACGGCCTGGGGCATGGCGGTGTCGAGCACGGGCCGGGCGTGGGGATTCAACGCGGGCATCGGCTGGAAGCTGCCGCGCAGCACCGCCGCCGCACGCCCCTGACCCGCATGCCATCGCTCCGGGACGCCCTTCACCACCTTCGCATGGATGCCACCGACATGAAGACGCCTCTTTCCACGCCAATGCCCCGCCACGAGAAGGTCGCACGACGAGGAGCCCGCGCATGATGGCCGCGCAGCAAGGCGCGCGCCGCATCGCGATGGTCGGTTGCGACGAAGCGCAAGAGGCCGGCTGGGGCAACCGCCTGCGCCTGATGGGCTGCGACCCCGTGTGCTTCGGCGACAGCACCGAATTCTTGCTGGCCGTCACGCAGGGCCAGCAGTTCGGCCTGTTGCTGGTCGTGCTGAAGGACGAAGGCGCGTGGCCGATCCTCACGGCGATGTGCCGCGCGCTGCGCATTCCCATTTTTCTGGTGGCGCGCGCCTCGCAGCGCGATCTGCTCGTCGATGTGCTGTCGGCCGCGGGCGGCGAGACGCAGGGCACCAGCATCGACTTCGCGGTGCTGCCCGTCGACGAGTTCGAGCTGGAACTGCGCGTGCGCGAATCGCTGCGGCGCAACCGCACCTTGCTGCAACCGCAGGCCACGGCCGCGTGCTTCGGCGACTACCAGTTCCTCGGCGAGCGCCGCGTGGTGGCCTACGGCGGCACCGAGGTTCGCTTGAAGCCGCGCGAATTCGAACTGGCACTGCTGCTGTTCCGCAATGCCGGACGCCTGCTGGAGCGCGACTGGCTGCTGGCTTCGCTGTGGGTGGACGCGCGCATCGAACGCACGAGCCGCACGCTGGACTGCTGCGTGGCCAGCATCCGCCGCAAGCTGTCGCTGCACAAGGGCGGCGAGTTCGTGCTGGTCTCGGTGTATGGGCGGGGCTACGAGCTGCGGCACATGGCGCCGGTGGCGCGGCGCGTGTCTGAAGTTGATGAAGCGCCGCTGATCGACACCGCCGATTTTCCCGACACATCGAACGAGCCGGTGTGGCTCGGCGAGAGCGCGCGGGCCTGAGAGCGCATGGCCCGGCGATGAAAACTGTGACGACCTCCGGCCTCGAGGAACCACCCCGAAGGGCGGGTGCCGAAGCGTCCTCTACCAACGCCAGAAGACCGTCGCCGCCAGTATCGGCGGCCAACCTGAAGCCTGGCTGAAGCCCCGCACAAAACCCTTCTTGCTTCCGCACTCAGCCGCCGGTCAGCGAACTTGCGTTCAATGACAAGCCACACCGTGAGGGGGAGATTCATTGCAGGACACCATGAGACTACTCGCAGAGGCATCGCTGATTCTTGCCCTGGCCATCGTCCTCGGCGGGTTGGTGCTCGGGCTGCTGGCCGGGCCTCAGGACCCTGACGATTAAGGTTGGCCGTCCGGCGCCATGGCCGCGAGGAACTGCTGCGCCACGGCTGCGATGATTTCTGCCCGCGGTGCATTGCGCAGCTGCACCAGTGCGAGTTCGCGGCGCTCGGCGGCCTGCGGGATCGGCAGCAGCCGCAGCATCGGGTCGGCGCCCCAGTCACGCTCCGCCAAGTGCGGCAACACGGCGACGCCCAGCCCGTCGCGCACCAGGTCGACGATCGCCTCGATCGAGTTCAGCTCCAGAAACTCCTGCGGCTTGGCGCGCAGCCGGCGCAACGTGCGCTCCACCAGCTCGCCGGTGTGCTCGCCGCGGTCGAAGCGGATGAAGGGGTAGCGCTCCACCATCGCGCGCGGGCTGGCCGGGCGCGAGGCGGCCGGCGTGAGCAGCACCATCGGTTCGGCATACAGCGGCGTCCAGATGAGCGACGGCCGATGGACGGCCGGGTTGTGCACGACCACCGCGGCATCGAGGTCGCGGCTTTCGACCTGCGCGATGAGCGGGTTCGACTTGCCCGAGACCACATGCAGGTCGACCGCCGGGTGGCGGCGCTTGAGCTCCAGCGTGGCGCGCACCAGCTGCCCCAGCCCCGACACGATGGCGCCGAACTGCACGGTGCCCGCCAGCGGCGCGTCGGCCTGCGTGCCGTGCCGGGCCTGCTCGTACAGCGTGACGATCTGCGTGGCCACCGGCACCAGCGCCCGCCCCTGCTCGTTGAGCGTGACCAGCTTGCCGCGCCGCGCGAAGAGCGGGCGCTTGAGGTCGCCTTCGAGGGTGCGCATCTGCAGGCCGACCGCCGCCTGCGTGAGCGCAACACGCTGCGCGGCGGCGGTGAACGAGCCTTCGGTGGCCACGGCGAGGAAGGTGCGAAGCACGCGCAGGCTGGGCATGATGAGAAAGCATTTCTTTCAAGTTGACGAAGAAATTATCGCTTTCTCAAAAGCTTTTCCATCATCAGAATTGATGCTTCCGCTCGCGCGTTCGCGGGTGCCCTTCCCCGTTTCCGGACTCACCCTTGACCACGCACCCCACCCGCCGACTGTTCGCTGCCCGCACCACGCTCGCCTTGCTCGCCGGCGCCATGGGCTTGGCGGGCACTGCCGCCACCGCCGCCGAGGCCTGGCCCACGCAGCCGCTGAAGATGATCGTCGGCTTTGCACCCGGCGGCGGCAACGACATCCTGGCGCGCATCCTCGCCAAGGAGCTGCAGCAGAGCCTGGGGCAGACCGTGGTGGTCGAGAACCGCGCGGGCGCCGGCGGCCTCATCGCCAGCGAGTTCGTCGCCAAGGCACCGAAGAACGGCCACACGCTGCTGCTGGGTTCCATCGGCGGCAACACCATTGCGCCGGTGCTGGCCAAAAGCCTCAGCTTCGACCCGCGCAAAGACCTCGCGCCGGTCTCGCTGGTGGCCGAGTCGGGCAACGCACTGCTGGTCAACGCCAAGCTGCCCTACAAGAACGTGAAGGCCTTCATCGAGGCGGCACGCAAGGAGCCGGGGCTCATCAACTACGCGTCGTCGGGCACCGGCTCGACCTTGCACCTGGCGGGCGCGCTGTTCGCGCAGCAAGCCAACGTGAACATCGTGCACATCCCGTACAAGGGCAACAGCCAAGCCCTCACCGACGTGGCCGGTGGCCAGGTGCAGGCGATTTTCTCGGGCATTCCGCCTGCGATCGTGTCGGCCAAGACGGGCCAGACCCGCATCCTGGCCGTGACCAGCAAGCAGCGCGTGAAGTCCCTGCCCGACGTGCCCACCGTTGCCGAGGCCGGCCTGCCGGGCTACGCCTTCACGTCCTGGTACGGCCTGTTCACCACCGGCGGCACCGACCCGGCCATCGTCGAGCGCCTGGCGCGCGAGGTGCACAAGATCATCCACAAGCCCGAGGTGCGCGCGCAGTTCGACATGCAGGGCGTGGAGCCCGTCACCAGCGAACCCAAGGCTTTTGCCGCGCAGATCGACCGCGAACTCACGCGCTGGGGCCGCGACGTGAAGGCCATGAACATCACGCTCGATTGAGCGTTTGCATGCCGGCGGCTACGCCTTGGCCGGCACCGGGTACGCCTCTTGAATCAGGAGGCGCACCGCATCCACCACGCCCTGGCGACCCCGGCGGCGCCAAGCCAGGTGGACCTCGACATCGAAGCTGTCGACCTCGTCCAGCGGCCTGAAGCACACGCCCGCGTAGCCCAGCTTCTGCGCCGAGCGCGGCACCAGCGCCACGCCCACGCCCGCATCCACGAGCGCCAGGATCGAATGCGTGTGGCTCAAGGTCTGCACCGTTTCGGGCGCAACGCCTTGCGCGCGCAGCCTGCCCGCAATCAGCTCGTAGAGGTAGCGCGATTCGGACGGGCAGAACTGGATGAACGCCTCGCCTTCCAGGTCCGACAGGCGCATGCACGCCTGCTCGGCCAGGCGGTGCCCGCTGGGCATCGCAAGCACAAAGGGTTCGCGAAAGATCGCCGCCGATTCGGCAAAGCTGCGCGGGGCAAACGGCCGCACGATGCCCAGCTCGATGCGATCGGTGCCGATGGCTTCGAGCTGGTCGAGCGTCTGCATCTCGCGCAACACGATCTGCACATCGGGCAATTTCGCCTGCACTGACGCCAGCAGCTGCGGCAGCAGCGTGAAGCTCGCCGCGGGAATGAAGCCCATCGTCACGCAGCCTGCATCGGCGCGCATCGCACGACGCGCGGCCAGCGCGGCCGACTGGCTGCGGCGCAGGATGTCTTCGGCCTCGCGCAGGAACACGACACCCGCGGGCGTGAGCCGCACGTTGCCGCCCGAACGCTCGAGCAGCAGCACGCCGAGTTCGTGCTCCAGCAGCTGGATCTGACGTGTGAGGGGCGGCTGGGTCATGTTCAGCGAGACGGCCGCACGTCCGAAGTGAAGTTCAGTGGCCACGGCCACAAAGCATCGGAGTTGGGTCAGCTGGAACACGGCGATTCAATTCTTGGATTGCAGCATCCCGTGTATGGATTGGACGCCGCTTCAGGTGACTTCTAGAGTAGCCGTTTTCTCCGCCACTCCACTTCGGGACAACCAGATGAGTCACTTTCACGGCGCCGCGCTGCGCGCTGCGCTCCACGGCATTTCGGGCATCCTGGTCACGCCCTTTGATGCCGACGACACGCTGGCGCCTTCGCGCCTGAACGTCGTGGTCGACCGCGCGATCGATGCCGGCGTGCACGTGCTCGTGGCCAACGGCAACACGAGCGAGTTCTACGGCCTGCAGGCGCATGAAGCCGAGCAGATGGTGCATGCCGCCGCCGAGTGCATCGGGGGACGCGCGCCGCTCCTGGCCGGTGTGGGCCGCAGCGTGCACGAAGCCTGCGCGCTGGCGCGCGCCTCGCGCAAGGCCGGGGCCGATGCCTTGATGGTCCACCAGCCGCCCGATCCGTTCGTGGCACCGCGCGGCGTGGTCGCCTACCTGCGCCAGATCGCCGACGCCGCCGATGGCCTGCCGCTGGTGCTCTACCTGCGCAACGAGACCATCGGCCTGGCCGCGATCGAAGCGCTGTGCCGCATTCCGCAGATCGTCGGCGTGAAGTGGGCGTCGCCCACGCCGCTGGTGCTCGCCGAAGCCATGCGCCGCACGGCCGATCTCGGGCTGGCCTGGGTCGGCGGCCTGGCGGAAGTCTGGGCGCCGCCGCTGTATGCGGTGGGTGCGCGCGGCTTCACGTCGGGCCTCATCAACGTGCGGCCCGAACGCTCGGTCGCCATCTACCAGGCGCTGGAGGCGGCCGACTACCCGCAGGCCATGCGGCTCATCGAAGAGATGCTGCCCTTCGAAGAACTGCGCGCCCAGGAAAACAACGGCACCAACGTGACCGTGGTGAAGACCGCGCTGCAGATGATGGGCAACGACTGCGGTGCGGCGCGCGCGCCTTCCGCGTGGCCCCTGTCGGACAGCCAGCAGCGGCAGCTGCACGCGCTGATGTCGGACTGGAACCTGCTGCGCTGACCGGTCCTCTCGCGGTGCCGACGCGGCGCCGCGGTTCGAAGCTTTCCCACAACTATCAAAGACAAACCATGAACCGCCGATCTCTGCTCGCTCTCGCCGCCCTTCTTTCGTTGAACGGCGCTGCCGCCATCGCCCAGGACTTTCCTGCACGCCCGCTCACCATCGTCGTGGGCTCGAGTGCCGGCAGCGCCACCGACGGCCTGGCACGTGCCGTGGCGCAGGAGGTGACGAAGGCGACCGGCCAGTCGGTGATCGTCGACAACCGGCCCGGCGCCTTCGGCGGCATTGCCGCGCAGTTCGCGTCGCGCGCGCAGCCCGACGGCTACACCGTGTTCATGACCACCAACACCACGCAGGCCGCCAACCCGCACCTGCAGAAGAAGCTCTCGTACGACCCCATCAAGGACTTCGCGCCCGTGGCCTTGCTGGCCAAGGGCTATCAGCTGCTGGTGGTGAATCCGCAGGTCAAGGCGAACAGCGTGGCGGAGTTGATTGCGCTGGCCAAGGCATCGCCGGGCAAGCTCAACTACGGCTCGGGCAGCTCGTCCGCGCAGGTCGCCACCGAGCTGTTCCAGCAGATGACGGGAACCAAGTTCAACTACGTGCCCTACAAGGCCAACCCACCGGCCGTGATCGATCTCGTGGCAGGCCAGACCGACCTGATGATTGCCGACCTCGCCACGACCTTGCCGCAGGTCAAGGCCGGCAAGCTGCGCGCCCTGGGCCTGACCAGCCCGAAGCGACTGTCGCTCGTGCCGGGCACGCCCACGGTCGCCGAGTCGCTCAAGGGCTATGAGTTCGGCTACTGGAACGCGCTCTATGCACCCGCAGGCACGCCGGCACCCGTCGTGAGCCGCCTGAACGCGTTGATGCAGGCGGCGATGAAGGCGCCCGCCGTGCGCAACGCGGCCGAGCAGGCGGGCATGGAGGTGTCGCTGTCGAGCCCTGAGGAGCTGGGGAAGTTTCAGCAGGCCGAGCTCGAGCGCTGGGGGCAGATCATCAAGACGGCGGGCATCGTGGCGGAGTAATTCCCTTCGGGCCGCAGGCGTCGGCGGCCCCGTCTTTTCTCTCGTCGCTTCTCCTCGCCGCAGCCTCAGCGGCGAGCGTGGACAGCCGCTGACTTTCCCGCGCCAACGCGTGCCCGGGACTTGCGACAATCCGTCGCCCGCCGCCGGCAACACACACCGCCGCAGCAGCGCGTCGCGTCTCATCGCGACAGGGATGTGCGACCACGCTCGCACCTCCGGCCTCATGTCCAAAAAGTCAGAACTACAAGGAGAAGAACCATGACGCACGCGCGCAAGCTCGTGACCCTGATCGCCTGCCTCGCCCTGTCCGCCTGTGGCGGCGGCGGCGGAGATTCCGGCGGCGCCGGCTTTGCCGGGATCGGCATGCCCGGCACGCCGGGCACGTCCACCGGTGCGCCGGACGATGGCGCCACGCCGCCGGTGAGCCGCGTCGACGCGGCACTCGACAGCGGAGACACGAGCGGCCTGCAGCCCGAGGACCGCGCCACGCTGCTGGAGCGCGCGACGCGCAAGGCCATCGAACTGCGTGCGCGCCCGCAGCAGGTATTGGCCGACATCTACAACACGAAGGGGCAGGTGCCGAACCTCGCGCTCAGCATCGAAAAGAACAGCGCCGAGCTGACGCCGGCCAGCCTCACGCAGGCGATTCCGTTCATCGTCGCCGACGACGGTTCAGGCATCGCGGCCATCGCCGAACTGGGCGACGGCCGCGCGCTGGCCTACGGTGCCGACGTGCTGGGCTGGATGGCCGGCACGGCCAAAGAGCAGCAGCATTTGCCACTGTTCACGCGCGCCTTCACCTGGGTGATGACGGGGCAGGCCGACGGCACGCTGCCGGCCACGCTCAAGTTCAGCCAGGCGGGCTACAACGCGGGCGCCATCAAGAACTTCGCGACCCGCCTGCAGAAGAAGACGCAAGAGATCGCGTGCGACATCGCCTCGCCCACCAACACCTGCTGGCGCGACGCCGACCTGCTCGTCTTCGGTGCCAACGTGGCCGACAACCCGGCCCTGGGCGAGCTGGTGCGAAGCTACGTGAAGGCCGGCAAGGCCGTGATCTACATGCACAGCAGCTGGTGGACCGCCCCGGGCGGCACGCGCTTGCTGTCCAGCCTGGGCATGAACCTCGCCGCCGACCCCGGCAACTTCTTTGCGGCAGCATCGGGTTATTCCGTGAGCGCAGGCCGCACCGCTGCCGACGCCCTGGCGCGCGCCGACCAGCTCGGCAGCCTCGTGCACACGCTCGAATGGCTCGCCCGGGACAAGTACACGCAGGACTTCGCCGTCGACAACGCGCCCATCGTCGGGATCGACGCGGCGCGCAAGGACCTGTCGAGCACCGAGCTGGCCGGCCGGTCGCTCTTCAAGACGGAGAACACCGAACTGCAGCGCCTGCTGGTGCTGTGGGCCGATGAATGGCGCCGCGACATCGCCTACGGCAAGATCAACCGCACCAGCGATGCGGCCAACTTCCTGCGCGCCTATGCGTCCGATTCGTGGCAAGCCTATGGCCGCACCGCGACCACGACGCAACCGGGCGGCCAGGGCGACTACATGCCCGCCGGCGCGCAGAAACTTGCCACGAGCACGGACTACGAAACCATCGAACTCACGCTCCCGCAAGGCAGTGGCAAGACGGCGATCGGCCGTGGCGCCATTCCGGCCAAGGCCATGGCACTCGAGATCGCCGAGGCACCGGTCGGCGTGACCCTCGGCGTGCAGACCAGCCATGTGCGCACCTACGGCAACCCGCTGACGGACGCCGGCAACTACATCCGCCCGCGCCAGGCGCCGTCATGGACCGTGCCGCTGCAGCGCGATGCCGTCAACGACTTCGTCACGCCGTCCGGCGGCCCGCTGTTCCTGAGCTACAGCGGCGCCACGGCCGGGCAGAAGGTCAAGCTGCGCGTCAAGGGCGTCATCAAATACGCCCACTTCAACTTCAGCCAGGGCACGCCCGCGCAAGCCGAGCTGGACGCCGCCATGGCCGCGCTGCAGCGCCAGGACTACGGTTGGTCGACCTTCAAGTTCCGCGGCGGCGAGCTGCAGCAGACCATCGCCGTCGCGCTCAAGAGCTTCAAGTCGGGCATGCCGGCGGGCACGCTGAGAACGCCGCAGGACCTCGTCACGCGGCGCATCGAAGGCATCCTCATGGACACCAACCACATGTCCAACGGCTACAACGACATGAAGATGCCGAGCACCGTGTCGACCCTGTGCACCAGCTTCGCGTGGGCCTGCGACGACGCCGTGCACAACGCGCCGGGCGTGCAGCACTTCGTGAGCTGGCTGCCGAGGTGCGGCAGTGGTTGCTCGGGCCACCCGATCGACTCCGACAACTGGCCCATGGACATCGGCTGGGGCTGGCCTCATGAGCTGGGCCACAACACCGTGCAGCCCTGGATGCAGATCGTGATCGACGACAAGGGCTGCACGACCGAGTGCGACAACAACACGCTGTCCAGCGCGCACATGCTGCGCCGCTATGCCGTCCTCGGCGAGGACGACAGCGGCACCCGCACCGCCCACGCGGCGCTGTACAAGATGATCCAGGACAACCGGGCGCGCGCGCTCAGCGGCGAGCCGCAGCGCGCCGACATGCAGGCGCGGCTCTGGGGCGGCCCGGAGCAAAGCCCCATGCTCGCCATGTACTTCCAGCTGGCTTTTCTCTACACCCAGGCCCGCCACGGCGAAGCCCAGCCCACGGCCGCGAGCACGATCGAGTTCCTCACGTTGCTGTCGAAGGGCGGGCGCCTGGTCGCCAAGAAATGGAGCGTCAACACCGCGGGCAACTACGGCATGAGCGGCTACACCAGCAACGACATTTCGAACCACGAACTGCTGTACGTGCTGAGCTCGAAGATCATCGGCCAGGACCTGCGCAACGTCTTCTCGATGTACGGCGTTCCGCTCACGCAGACGGCGCTGGATTCGGTGGCGGCGCTGACGCTGCCGATGGCGCCGCAGCGCTTCTATGCCTTGGGCGCCAGCAAGGCCAACCAGTTGTCGACGGGGCAGTGGTTGTCGGTGCAGGGGCAGACGCCCGTTTATCCGTTCTGAACGGGCGGGGGGATTGGTCACGGCGTTCTGTCGTGACCATGCCTCGTCTTCGACATCGCTCGAAAACTGCAGGTCTTGGGGTGAATCCGCCCGGGACTGCAGCGGCGGAACGGCTGAGGCCTTGATCCTGCGAGGCGCTGTTCAGGAACGAACAGGCAAAAAAATAGCCCCTTGCGGGGCCATTCTTGGAGGAGAGGGAGGGATTCGAACCCTCGGTACTATCGCTAGTACGCCTGATTTCGAGTCAGGTACATTCGACCACTCTGCCACCTCTCCGGTGCTGTCGAGCCTCAGATTATAGCCAGAAAAATCTGACTTTTGACGCCCAGCGCTTCAACCGCGCAAAACTTCGAGGCCGCCGAGGTACGGACGCAACGCCGCAGGCACGTTGATCGAGCCGTCTTCGTTCTGGTGGTTCTCCAGCACGGCGACGAGCGCGCGGCCCACGGCCAGGCCGGAGCCGTTGAGGGTGTGCACCAGCTCGTTCTTGCCCTGGGCGTTCTTGAAACGGGCCTGCAGGCGGCGCGCCTGGAAGGCTTCGCAATTCGACACCGAGCTGATCTCGCGGTACGTGTTTTGCGCGGGCAGCCACACCTCGAGGTCGAAGGTCTTGGCGGCGGTGAAACCCATGTCGCCGGTGCACAGCAGCACGACGCGGTACGGCAGCTCCAGCGCCTGCAGCACGGCTTCGGCGTGGCCGGCCATCTGCTCGAGCGCGTCGTAGCTCTTCTCGGGATGCACGACCTGCACCATCTCGACCTTGTCGAACTGGTGCTGGCGGATCATGCCGCGCGTGTCGCGCCCGGCGCTGCCGGCTTCCGAGCGGAAGCACGGCGTGTGGGCGGTGAGCTTGATCGGCAGTTGCGCCTCGGGCACGACCTCGTCGCGCACGAAGTTGGTCAGCGGCACTTCGCTGGTCGGAATGAGGTACAGCGCCGAATGATCGGGCGCGGGCTCGCCGTCCTGGCCGCCCTTCTTCGCGGCGAACAGGTCGCCTTCGAACTTGGGCAGCTGGCCGGTGCCGCTGAGCGTGGCGGCGTTGACGATGTAGGGCACGTAGCACTCGGTGTAGCCGTGCTGTTCGGTCTGAAGGTCGACCATGAACTGGGCCAGCGCGCGGTGCAAGCGGGCGATCGGGCCCTTCATGACGGAGAAGCGCGAGCCCGAGAGCTTGGCGCCCATCTCGAAATCGAGCCCCAACGGCGCGCCGAGATCGACGTGGTCCTTGGGCGCGAAGGCCAGCGGCGTGGCGTCGGCGCCGGCGCCGCCCTTCGGGGCCCAGCGGCGCATCTCGACGTTGCCGGCTTCGTCCTCGCCGAGCGGCACGCTGGCGTGCGGCAGGTTGGGCACGGCGAGCAGCAGCGCGTGCAGCTCGGGCTGGATTTCTTCGAGGCGCTTGGACTGCGATTCCTGCTCGGCCTTGAGCGCGTTGACCTCGGCCATGAGCGCGTCGACCGACTCGCCCTTGGCCTTGAGCGGGCCGATCTGCTTGTTCAGCGTGTTGCGGCGCGCCTGGATTTCCTCGGTGCGGGTCTGCAGCGTCTTGCGCTCGGCCTCGAGCGCGGTGAACGCCGAGACGTCGAGGTAGGGCTGGTTCTTCTTGCGTTTTTCGAGGCCGGCCACAGCGGAGGCCAGGTCTTTGCGGAGCAGGGTGATGTCGAGCATGGGGAGATTTTAGGTGGGCGCCCGGCCGGCGCCCGCCCTCCCCGCTCGCACGACTGCGGCGACTCAGGCGACCGTGGCCGGATCGACGTTCGCCCCGCAGATGATCAGGCACACCTTCTCGCCCTCGCGCGGCACGTAGGCGCCGGTCTGCAGCGCCGCCAGCGGCAGCGCGGCGGCCGGTTCCACGGCGAGCTTCAGCTCTTTCCACAGCCACTGCTGGGCAGCGCGGATGGCGTCGTCGGACAGCAGCAGCGCATCGCGCACCTGCTGCTGCGTGATCTCCCAGGCGATGGCGCCGATGCGGCGCGCGCCGAGCGAATCGGCTGCCACGCCGCCGACGTCCACGTCGACGGGCTCGCCGGCCTCGCGGGCGCGGAACAGTGTCGGGGCCTTTTCGGGTTCGAGCGCGACCACGCGGGCGCGCTGCTCGAACCAGCCGGCAAGGCCGCCGATCAGGCCGCCGCCGCCCACGCTCACCAGCACGGCGTCGGGCAGGCCAGCCTGCGCCTCGATCTCGCGACCGAGCGTGCCGGCACCGGCCACCACTTCGGGCTGGTCGTAGGCGTGGGTGAGCAAGGCGCCCGTTTCCTTCTGGCGCGTCAGGCAGGCGGCCAGGGCGTCGGGGTACAGCTCGCCGACCACGACCACTTCGGCGCCCAGCGCCCGCAGGCGCGCGCGCTTGGCTTCGGGCGACACGCCCGGCAGGAACACCTGGCAGGGCACGCCCAGCGCCTTGGCGGCCGCGGCGGTGGCAATGCCGGCGTTGCCACCCGAGGCAACGATCACGCCCGCGGCGGGGATGTCATTGGCCAGCAGCCGGTTCATCATGCCGCGGGCCTTGAAGCTGCCACTGACCTGCATGTGCTCCAGCTTGAGCCAGACTTCGGCGCCCGGCGCGGTCACGCCGACGGCGGCGGCCGGCAGTTTCCACAGCGGCGTTTCACGCAGGAAATGGCCGGCGCGTTCGCCCAGCCTGCGGGAGGCGCTCTCGATTTCGGAGCGCCAGTTGGTGTTTTTCATGGGATTCAGGAGATGTGCCCGGGGGGCGGAATGTCGTCGAGCTTGAGGCCCTTGGGAAGCGGGAACTTGATGGTTTCTTCGATGCCGTCCATCTTGCGCACCGACACGGCGCCGAACGCGCGCACGCGCTCGATCACCTCGTGCACCAGCACCTCGGGCGCCGATGCGCCGGCCGTGAGGCCCACGCGTGACTTGCCTTCGAACCATTCGGGCTTGAGCTCGTCGGCCGAGTCGACCATGTAGCTTTCGGTGCCCAGGCGCTGCGCCAGTTCGCGCAGGCGGTTGCTGTTGGAGCTGGTGGGGCTGCCGACCACGATCACGAGGTCGACCTGCGGGCTCATGATCTTCACCGCGTCCTGGCGGTTCTGGGTGGCGTAGCAGATGTCCTGCTGCTTGGGCTCGCGCACGTTCGGGAAGCGCGCGCGCACGGCGGCGGCGATCTCGGCGGCGTCGTCCACGCTGAGCGTGGTCTGGGTGACGACGGCGAGCTTCTCGGTCTGCAGCGGCGACGCATTGGCCACATCGGCCACGTCTTCCACGAGGTGGATGCCGCTCGACAGCTGCCCCATCGTGCCTTCGACCTCGGGATGGCCCTTGTGGCCGATCATGATGAATTCGTAGCCCTCTTTCGCGAGCTTGGCCACCTCGACGTGCACCTTGGTCACGAGCGGGCAGGTGGCGTCGAAGATCGAGAAGCCGCGGTCGCGCGCCTCCTGCTCGACGGCCTTGCTCACGCCGTGCGCGCTGAACACCAGCGTGGAGCCGGGCGGCACGTCGGACAGCTCTTCGATGAAGATCGCGCCCTTGGCCTTGAGCTCGTTCACCACGTAGGTGTTGTGCACGATCTCGTGGCGCACGTAGATCGGCGCACCGAACTTGGCGAGGGCGCGCTCGACGATCTCGATGGCGCGGTCCACGCCGGCGCAGAAACCGCGCGGCTCGGCGAGAAGGACTTCCTCGATGTTGGGGTTCATAGCACGCCGATCAGCTTCACTTCGAAGGTGACGGGTTGGCCGGCGAGCGGATGGTTGAAGTCGAAGCGCACGCCGGTCTCGTTCGACTCGACGACCGCGCCCGCGTAGCTGCCCGAGCCGTCGGGCGTGGGGAACTGCACCACGTCGCCGACGGCGTACTGCTCGTCGGGATCGCCCATCTGTGCCAGCAGCTTGCGCGCCACCCATTGCTGCATGTCGGGGTTGCGCTCGCCGAAGGCCTCGCCGGCCGGCAGCTCGAAGGTGGCGTGCGCGCCCTCTTCCAGGCCCATCAGGCGCTGCTCCATGGCCGGCGAAAGCTCGCCGGTGCCGAGCGACAGCGTGGCGGGCTTGTCGGCGAAGGTGTTGATGATGTCGCCCGCCGGACCGGCCAGCCGGTAGTGCAGGGTCAGGAAGGAGCCGGAAGTCACAACTTGGGACATGGGTGCAGCAAAGGTGGGCAAAGAGGAGGGAGGTGTCCCGATAAACTGACCCTCATTTTAAGGATCGGGGCAACATCTCGCCCCGGCCAAGGTTTCAGCAGGGTTTCATGGCATTCAAGGATCTCCCTCTCGACGCCCGCCCGCGCGAAAAGCTCATGGCGCGGGGCGCCGCCGCGCTGGCCGATGCCGAGCTGCTGGCGCTGCTGCTGCGCACCGGCGTGGCCGGAAAAAACGTGCTCCAGCTGGCCCAGCAACTGCTCGAACGCTTCGGCGGCTTGTCGGGCCTGCTGCACACCGCCCCCGACGACCTCAAAGAGGTCAAGGGCATGGGCGGCAGCGCCAAGCGCTCGGAACTCATGGCAGTGCTCGAGCTGGCGCGCCGCGCCATGGGCGAGCGCCTGAAGGAGCGCACGGTGTTCGACTCGCCCGAAGCGGTCAAGCAGTACCTGCAGCTGCACATCGGCTCGCGCCCGCACGAGGTGTTCGCGGTGCTGTTCCTGGACGTGCAGCACCGCCTGCTCACGCTCGAAGAACTGTTTCGCGGCACGCTCACGCAGACCAGCGTCTACCCGCGCGAGGTCGTCACCCGCGCGCTGCACCACAAGGCCGCAGCCGTGGTGCTGGCCCACAACCACCCGAGCGGCAGCATCGAGCCCTCGCGCGCCGACGAATCGCTCACGCAAACGCTGCGCGCCGCGCTGGCACTGGTCGACGTGCGCGTGCTCGACCACGTCATCGTGAGCCCGGGCCAGAGCTTCTCGATGGCGGAACGGGGACTGATCTGATGGCTTCATCTTCCCGTCCCCCCGCACTGAAGACGCTCGCCGACCTCAAGCAGGTGCAGCGCGTGCTCGCCGAAACCCGCGAGCGCGAAGCCGCCGAGGCCGCCGCGCGCGCCGCGGCCGAGCGCAAGCGTGCCGCCGAGAAAGACCTGTTCACGCGCGCCATCGGCGCCACCGAACCGCTGCGCCGCAAGGCCGCGGTGCCGCTCGCGCCCGAACCGCCCGCGCCCATTCCGTTCCAGCACCAGCTCGACGAGCAGCGCGTGCTGCGCGAGTCGCTGTCCGACGAGTTCGACGTGACCACGCTGCTCGATGTCGACGACGCCATGAGCTTTCGCCGCCCCGGCATCGGCACCGAGATCACGGCGCGGCTGCGCAAGGGCGACTGGTCGATCCAGGCGCAGGTCGACCTGCACGGCCTGCGCAGCGACGAAGCGCGCGAGGCGCTGGGTGGTTTCATCCGCAATGCCCACAAGCAGGGGCTGCGCTGCGTGCGCGTGGTGCACGGCAAGGGACTGGGCTCGCCCGGCAAGCAGCCGGTGCTCAAGACCAAGACGCAGCGCTGGCTGATCCAGAAGAACGAGGTGATTGCGTTCGTGCAAGCCAAGCCGGCGGAGGGTGGGGCCGGGGCGCTGGTGGTGCTGTTGGCGCCTGTGCGGCGCTGAATTGCGTGTCTTGCTCCTTCCCCTTCCGGGGGAAGGTTGGGATGGGGGCATGCGGCCTTCGAGGCTGCGCGGCGTTGGAGGCCGCGAGCCCCCACCCCTGCCCTCCCCCAGCGGGGGAGGGAGACATTCAGGTCACTTGCTCAGATCGACCTTGTAGACCGACCGTCCCTTGCCGCTCCCGTCATCCGCCGTCAGCAACGAGATGTTCGCGAGCCCCGCGTCCGTCGCCGCGCTCAGTTGCCCCTGCCCCGACGTGATCGTCACGTTGCCCGCGGTCGTCACCTGCGTGAAGCGCCAGCTGCGCGCCGCGCCGTTGGCCGCGCGCGTGATGGTCTTCTTCGCCTTGATATAGGCGATCAACACGTCGCGGTTCGCATCGGGCGAGGCATAGATCGTCGCGCGCCCGTCCAGCGCCGGAATGAAGCTCGCACCGCTGGTCGCGCGGTAGTTGTTCGTCGCAATGACGAACTCCTGCGCCGCGTCGATGGGTGCGCCCAGGTACATGAGGTTCTTGATGCGGCTGCCCACGGCCTGCGTCACGTCGATTTCGTATTGCATGTCGGGCGTGGTGAACATGTCGAAGTTGTAGCCCGGGAAGGTGCTGATCAGCGGCTGGTCCGCTGTCGCGGCCGGATCGATCTTGTTGAAGCGCTTCGCCGCGGCTTCGAGCCAGCCCTTGATCTCGGCGCCCGTCACCTTCACCGCGTACACCGTGTTCGGGTACAGGTACAGGTCGGCGGCGCTGAAGATCGCGAGGTTGCCCACGGCCACATCGGTGTAGTCGCGCCCGCCTTCGAAGCCCGACTTGAAGGGCGCGCTCACCGACAGCACCGGCAGGCTCGCGTACTGCGGCAGGTTGGCCTGGAGGTAGGTCTTCACGTAGTCGGCCTGCGCCTGGTTCACGATCTGGATCGCGCCCGGGTCACCCACGTCGGCAAAGAAGGTGTTCATGCGGAAGTCGGTGGTGCCGACCGGCGTCTTCACGTAGTCGATCGCGGCCTGGTGCTGGGTGTCAACCAGCGGCGCCACGCTCGGGTCGGCATCGACGTACACGGCCTTGCCTTGGCTGTCCTTGCCGGTTTGCGTGGAGCGCGCCTCGACCAGCGTCTTGCTCTTGTCGACGCCCCAGGCCTTGCCGTCCCACACCAGCTCGAGCTTCACGAGGCCCAGTGCCTTGCCCCACGAGCTGGGCATCACGGCCGGCACGCCGTTGACGGTGCCGGCGGCGTTGTCGACACCGGCCTGCGTGTAGCCGGGCTTGGCGCCTCGGTCGGGGAACAGGCCGTGCTGGTGGCCCATCATCAGCACGTCGATGCCGGGCACCTTCGACAGGTACAGGCCCGGGCTTTCCATGGTCGGCGAATACGGCGAGCCGTCGAGGCCGCCGTGCTGCAGCGCGACCACGATGTCGGCGCCCTTCTCGCGCAGCTCGGGCACGTAGCGCTTGGCGGCTTCGACCGCGCCTTCGGTGCGCAGCTTGCCTTCGAGAAAGCGCTTGTCCCAGTTCATGATGCCGGGCGTGGTGAAGCCGATCACGCCGACCTTCACAGGCACCGTCACGCTCTTGCCGTCAGGCGCCGTGGCCGTGAACTGCTTCGTGACGATGGTGTACGGCGCCACGAGCGGCTTGCCGCTCTTGAGGCTGTGCACGTTGGCCACCACCATCGGGAAGCTGGGGCCCGCGCACTTCTTGCTGCCGTCCACGCCCTCGACATCGAGGCCGCCGCCGAGCACCTGGTTGAGAAAGTCCAGGCCGTAGTTGAACTCGTGGTTGCCCAGCGTGCCGGCGTCGTAGCCGGTGGCGTTCATCACCTTGTACATCGACAGCGGCTGCGTGCACGGGATGCGGCTGACCAGCGCCTCGTAGTCGGCCAGCGCGGTGCCCTGGATGGTGTCGCCGTTGTCGAACAGCATCGTGTTCGCGAACTCCTTGCGCGCGGCGTTGATGAGCGTCGCGGTGCGCTCGTAGCCGTACGACTTGTCTTCGGCGAGCTTGAAGTAGTCGTAGCTGCGCACATTGAAGTGCAGGTCGGTCGTTTCGAGCAGCGCGACCGTGGTGCGCGTGCCGGCGGCCACGGGCGCCGGAGCGGGTGCCGGCGCAGGGGGCGGAACGATCGGCGGGAAGGTGGTGCCGCCCCCGTTGCCACCGCCACAGGCGGTGAGCACGGCGGCCAGAACGGCGGCACAGGTGGACATGGGGGCGAGGCGCGCAAGCGACGCGGCCACTGCGTTGTTCATCGAGAGGTCTCCCTACGGATATGAGGAAGGCCAGTCTCCGAAAGCAGGGTGACAGACCGGTGAATCCGGGCCTGCCGTGCAGCGCCGTTGCGACAGCAGTTACACCAGGTTCAGGCCAGGTGATTCTTTAGTGGTACCGCCGCATCCGCCACCGCCTCGGGCGCGGGGCTGCGGCCCGCTTCGAGCAGCTTGCGGCTCATCATGTGATCGACCGGCGCGTTCACCGATTCGACGCACACGAGCTGGCCGTCGACGTAGTGGAAGAGCGAGAACGCCTCGGGCTTCGGCCCCGCGCGGCGCACGCTCACCAGGCCCGGCGTGCCTTCGGCCGGCATGAGGCCCGCCATTTGCAGGCGCAGGCCGCCCTGGTCGGACCAGAACCACGCGACCGCGTCGTGATCGCGTGCGGCGCCGGTCAGCGTGGCCACGGCCGTGCGCGCCTGGTCGTTCGCGTTCTGCACCGACTCGAGCCGCAGCGCGCGGCCCGCACGGCGGTCGGGGAAGCGCGTGCAATCGCCCACCGCGAGCACGTCGGCCGCGCTGGTCTGCATCTGGGCGTCGACCACGATGCCGTCGGCGCACTCGAGGCCCGCGGCCTGCGCGAGCGCGGTCTCTGGCACCGCGCCGATGCCCAGCAGCAGCAGGTCGATCGGCTGCTTCGTGCCGTTGACTTCAACCGACACGAGCCGGTCGCCCACGACCTCGAAGGCGCCGGTCTGCGCGCCCAGCACGATGTCGATGCCGGCCGCGCGGTGCGTGGCGAGCACGTGCGCCGACAGCTCGGGCGACACGGCACGGCCCAGCAGGCGCGGCGCGCATTCGATCACCTGCACCGTCTTGCCGAGCGCCTTGGCGGTGGCCGCCACTTCGAGGCCGATGAAGCCGCCACCCAGCACCGTGACCTGCTGCGCATCCGCCAGCCGCGTGCGCAGGCGATGCGCCTCGTCGGCAGCGCGCAGGCTCGCGACGTTTTCCAGGCCCGACTGCAGGCCAGGCATCTGGCGTGCGCGCGTGCCGGTCGCCAGCACCAGGCGCTCCCACGGCAGCACCGCGCCCGAGCGCAGCGTGACCGTGTGTGCCTCGCGGTCGATGGCCACGGCGGCATCGCCCAGGTGCAGCGTGATGCCCGCTTCGCGGTACCAGTCGGCGGCCTTGTGCGGCTGCGTGGTTTCTTCGGCGCTCTTGAGAAAAGCCTTCGACAGCGGCGGGCGGTGATAAGGCTCGCAGGCCTCTTCGCAGACCAGGTGCACGCGCGCGCCCTGCCCGGCTTCGGCCAGGCCCGCACACAGCTGGGCCGCGGCGTGGCCGCCGCCGATGATGACGATGGAATTCATGGAGAACAGTCTTTCGGGAATCGTTGTCGAGGTCACTCGCCGCGGTTGCGCATCCAGTCGGCGGTCTTGAAGAAGGAATCCCTGAGGCGTGCGCGCAGGTCTTCAGGCACACCGGTCTCGCCCATCGCCTGGTCCATGCAGGCCAGCCACTGGTCGCGTTCCTTGATGCCGATGCTGTGGCCGCCGATGGCCTGCGGCATGTGCCGCGCGCGCAGCATCGGGTGGCCGAAGCGGTCGGTGTAGTGGGCGGGCCCGCCGAGCCAGCCGCACAGGAACCAGAAGAGGCGCTGGCGCGCGTTGTCCAGGTCGGTGCCGTGCACGGCGCGCAGTTGCGCGTAGGCCGGCTCGAGGTCCATCAGGTCGTAGAAGCGCTCGACCAGCGCCGCCACCTTCGGCTCGCCGCCGATCCACTCGAAGGGCGTGCCGGCGGGCGGTTTGTCTTGAATCTGCATGGGCGGGAGTATCCCCTCGGGACGCTCTAGAGTTGGATCAGATCGGGAATGCCCACATCCGTGCTCACGTCGGCCGTGTAGTCCACACCGTCGACGGCGAAGCCGAACAGGCGCAGGAACTCGGTCTTGTAGCCCGCGAAATCGGTCAACTCGTTGAGGTTCTCGCCAGTCACCTGCGGCCAGAGTTCCTGCACGCGCGCCTGCACCTGCGGTGCCAGCTCCTTGTAGTCGGCGCGCAGGCGGCCTTCATCGTCCAGGTGCGGCGTGGCGCCGTACAGGCTGTCGGCGTACAGGCCGTGCACCTGCTCGATGCAGCCTTCGTGCGTGCCTTCGGCCTTCATCACCTTGAACAGCAGCGACAGGTACAGCGGCATCATCGGAATGGCCGAGCTGGCCTGCGTGACCACCGCCTTCAGCACCGACACGCGCGCGTCGCCGCCCTTGGCGACCAGCTGCGCGCGGATGTCCAGCACCTTCTCGTCCAGATCCTTCTTGGCGGCGCCGATGGAGCCGTTCCAGTAGATGTCGTGGGTGATCTGCTCACCCAGGTAGGTGAAGGCCGTGGTCTTGGCGCCGTCGGCCAGCACGCCGGCCTGCTGCAGCGCGTCGATCCACATCTGCCAGTCTTCGCCGCCCATGACGGCGACGGTGTTGTCGATTTCTTCCTGCGTGGCGGGCTCGAGCACCGACTCTTTCACGGCCCCGCTGTCGGTGTCCAGGCCGCGCAGCGTCACGGCCTTGCCGATGGGCTTGAGCACGGAGTTGAAGACCTGGCCCGTCTTCGGGTGCGTGCGGCGCGGCGCAGCCAGGCTGTAGACCACGAGGTCGACCTGGCCGAGGTCGGCGCGAATGGTGTCGATGGTCTGCTGCTTCACCGCGTCGGAAAAGCCGTCGCCGTTGATGCTCTTGGCGTAGCGCCCTTCGGCCGTGGCGGCGCGGTGGAAGGCGGCGGTGTTGTACCAGCCGGGCGAACCGGGCTTGGTGGCGCTGCCCGCGCGTTCGAAGAACACGCCCAGCGTGTCGGCGCCGCAGCCGAAGGCCGCGGTGATGCGCGCGGCCAGGCCGTAGCCGGTGGAGGCGCCGATCACCAGCACACGCTTGGGGCCGCCCGCGATGGGGGGCTTGGCTTTGACGTAGTCGATCTGTTGCCGGACATTGGCTTCGCAGCCCACGGGATGGGTGGTGACGCAGATGAAGCCGCGCACGCGGGGTTGGATGATCATGAAAAGCTCGCTCGGTAAGACATTCGGGGGACGGCGGCAGGGCACGTCGCGGCGTCGCGAATTTAACCCAGCCGGCAACAGGCCGATTCATCAGCCCCATATGCATATGTCGATTGACGATTTAATAATCTTGGGTTTTATTGATATGGTTCCGGCCTGAATTTCACTCTGGAGAGAGGACGATCCCACCATGCGCCACACCCTGCTTGCCGCGGCCCTTGCCGCTTCCGCCCTGCTGACCGGCGTTGCCGCCCACGCGGACCAGCTCGCCGACATCAAGAAAAAGGGCGAACTCGTGGTCGGCGTGCTCGGCACCGACGAGCCCGCCACCTTCATCGATCCGAAGACGCGCCAGATCGTCGGCTACGAGGTCGACCTGGTGAACGCCATTGCGAAAAAGATCGGCGTGAAGCCGGTGCTCAAGCAGATCGCCGTGGCCGCGCGCATTCCCGAACTGCAGCAGGGCCACGTGGACCTGGTGGCCGCCGGCCTCACGCACAACAAGGAGCGCGAGGCGCAGATCGACTTCTCGCTCACCACCTTCGTCACCGGCCAGAAGGCCGTCGTGAAGAAGACCAGCGGCATCACCGACGTGCCGCAGCTCGGCGGCAAGAAGGTGCTGACCATCCGCGGCGGCACGCAGGAACCCAACATCCGCAAGGCCGTGCCCACCGCCGAGGTCGTGACCTTCGACACCAGCCAGCAGGCCTTCCAGGCGCTGCAGCAGGGCAAGGGCGTGGGCTACGTGGACGACGAGGCCGCGCTGCTGCGCAGCTACGCCAAGCTGGGCCCGCAGAAGGCGCAGTACGTGGTGCTCAAGCAGAACCTGAGCACCGAGTCGCTGGCCATCGGCATCAAGAAGGGCGAGAGCGGCCTGAAGGCCGTGGTGGACGACACGCTGCGCGAACTCGAGAAGTCGGGCGAAGCGCAGAAGATCTTCATCAAGTGGTACGGCCCGAACACGGCGTCGGGTTTCCAGACGCGCGACTTCAAGCTGGAAACCGACAAGATCGACTGAGCTGTCTTTTGACTTTCTCCTTCCCCCTCTGGGGGAAGGCCGGGATGGGGGCTGACAGCCTTCGCACAGGCCGCGGCGCATCGATCGCCGCCGTGCCCCCACCCCCACCCTCCCCCAGCGGGGAGGGTGAAGATTCCCCTCGCGACGGTGATACTGTCGCCCCCCATGCCCCTGTTCGACTATTCGCTGCTGCTCACCGGCCAGTACCACGACATGCTGGTCGCGGGCCTGTGGCTGTCGCTGCAGCTGCTCTGCGTCTCGCTCGTCTTTGCGCTGCCGCTGGCGCTGGTGGTGGCGCTGCTGCGGCTCTCGCCGCTCGCGCCGTTGCGCTGGCTCGGCTTTGCGTACGTGGAATCGATCCGCAACATCCCGCTGCTGGCCCACATGCTCTTCTGGTATTTCGGCGCGCCCGAGATGCTGCCCGAAGGCATCAAGACCTGGCTCTATGAAGGCCACATCGAGGCCTACAGCGCGATCGTCGCGCTGTCGCTCTACACGGCCGCCTTCATGGGCGAAGACATCCGCAGCGGCATCCGCTCGATCCCGGCCGTGCAGTTCGAGGCCGGCCGCGCGCTGGGCTTCAGCTTCCTGGCCACCATGCGCCGCGTGGTGCTGCCGCAGGCGCTGCGCGTGACCGTGCCGCCGCTCATCTCGCAGACGCTGAGCCTGTGGAAGAACACCTCGATCGCCACGGTGATCGGCGTGGCCGAGCTGATGTACCAGGCCGGGCAGGTCGAGAGCGCGACCTTCCGCAGCTTCGAGTCGTTCGCGTTCGCGAGTGCGGCGTACCTCACGGTGTCGCTCGCCATCACCGGGCTTGCGACCTGGTACCACCACCGGTTCCCGGTGCGGACCATCTGAAGGCGCGGTCGTCATGTTGGAAATCATCAACGACTACTGGGTCTACTTCCTTATTGGGCAGTACCCCAACGGCCCGCTCGGCGGCCTGGTGCTCACGCTGCTGCTGGCCTCGTGCGGGCTCGTGCTCGCGCTGCCGCTGGGCATCGTGCTGGGCCTGGCGCGCGTGAGCCCGTGGCGCTGGGTGCGCTGGCCCGTTACGGCGCTGGTGTTCGTGGTGCGCGGCCTGCCGCTGTTGATGGTGATCTTCTGGGCCTACTTCTTCCTGCCCAGCGTCACGGGCGTGAAGACCGACCAGTTCACCACCATGCTGATCGCGCTCGTGATCTTCGATGCCGCCTACCTCGCCGAGATCGTGCGCGCCGGCATCCAGGGCCTGCCGCGCGGGCAGATGGAAACCGCGCGCGCGCTCGGCCTGAGCTACATCGGCGCGATGCGCCTCGTGGTGCTGCCGCAGGCGCTGCGCAGCATGCTGCCCTCGCTGGTGAACCAGTTCGTCTCGACCATCAAGGAGACCTCGCTGGGCTACATCATCGGGCTGGCCGAGGTGTCGTTCATTGCCACGCAGATCAACACGCAGGTGTTCACCAAGCCGGCGCAGATCTACCTGATCCTGGGCCTGACCTACTTCATCCTGTGCTTCGGCCTCTCGCGCTTCGCCTACTGGCTGGAGCGCCGGCTCGCGCGCCGCGGCCTTCCCGCCGCGCCCCTCAAGGTGCCCGCATGATCGAACTCCAACAAGTCAACAAGTGGTACGGCAGCTACCACGCACTGGTCGACGTGACCGAGACCATCCACAAGGGCGAGGTGGTCGTGGTGTGCGGGCCCTCGGGCTCGGGCAAGTCGACGCTGATCCGCACCTTCAACCGGCTGGAGCCGATCCAGTCGGGCCGCATCACGCTCGACGGGCAGGACATCCACGCGCCCGGCCTGGACGTGAACGCGTTTCGCTCGCGCATCGGCTTCGTGTTCCAGCAATTCAACCTGTTCCCGCACCTCAGCGTGCTGCAGAACTGCACCATGGCGCCGATGCAGCTGCACGGCCTGTCGCGCAAGGAGGCCGACGCGCGCGCGATGGCACTGCTGGAGCGCGTGGGCCTCGCGAACAAGGCCAATGCGTGGCCCGGTGAGCTGTCGGGTGGTCAGCAGCAGCGCGTGGCCATTGCGCGCGCACTCGCCATGAAGCCGCCGCTGATGCTGTTCGACGAGCCCACCAGCGCGCTCGACCCCGAGATGGTCGGCGAGGTGCTGCTGGTGATGCGCGACCTCACGCGCGACGGCATGACCATGGTCTGCGTCACGCACGAGATGGGCTTCGCGCGCGAGGTGGCCGACCGCGTGCTCTTCATGGACCAGGGCCAGGTGCTCGAACGCGCCACGCCCGACGATTTTTTCAACCGCCCGCAGCACCCGCGCGCGCAGCAGTTTCTGTCCGACATCCGTTCGCCTTTTTCGAGAGACGCATGACCGACCAATCCCTTCCCCTCATCGACGTCGCGCCGCTCGTGGCCGGCACGCCCGAACGCGCACGCGTGGCGGCGCAGATCGGCGACGCCTGCCGCGCGCACGGTTTTTTCTACGTCACGGGCCACGGCGTCGACCCAGCGCTGATCCAGCGGCTCGAAGACCTGAGCCACCAGTTCTTCGACCTGCCCGAAGAAACCAAGATGCAATGGCGCATGGCCCTGGGCGGCCGTGCCTGGCGCGGTTATTTCCCGCGCGGCGGCGAGCTGACCTCAGGCCGCCCCGACTGGAAGGAAGGCCTCTACCTGGGCACCGAGCTGCCCGCCGACCACCCGCTGGTGCAGGCGAAGACGCCGGTGCACGGGCCGAACCTTTTTCCCGACGTGCCGGGTTTTCGCGAGACCATCCTCGCGTACATGGACGCCGTCACGCAGCTGGGCCACCGGCTGATGGAAGGCATCGCGCTGAGCCTCGGCCTGCCCGCGAACTACTTCGCCGAACGCTACACGGCCGACCCGCTGATCCTGTTCCGCCTCTTCAACTACCCGACGCAGGCCGTGCCCGAGGGGCTCGACGTGCAATGGGGTGTGGGCGAGCACACCGACTACGGCCTGCTCACGATCCTGCACCAGGACACCGTCGGCGGCCTCGCGGTGCACACGCCGGGCGGCTGGATCGACGCGCCGCCGGTGCCCGGCGCCTTCGTCTGCAACATCGGCGACATGCTCGACCGCATGACCGGCGGGCTCTACAAGTCGACCCCGCACCGAGTGAAGCGCAACACCTCGGGCCGCGACCGGCTGTCGTTCCCGCTGTTCTTCGACCCGAACTTCGAAGCGCGCGTGCAGCGCATCGAAGGCCTGGCCGGCGCCGAGGCGCTGGACGACAGCGCCGAACGCTGGGACCGCGCCAACGTGCATGCCTTCAGCGGCCGCTATGGCGACTACCTGCTGGCCAAGGTGTCGAAGGTGTTCCCGCAGCTGCGGGACGAAGTGCTCTGAGGCGAACCGGCGAGGGTCGCTGAACGCGCCCTCCCCACTGCAGACATCCGCATCCGCATCGAGATCGGCCCCGCGCGGCCGGGGCTTGGCGCTGCCATTCACTTTCATGAAATGGCAAACAAGTGGCGATATCGAGCCATTTTCAACACTGAATCGGACATGAAGAATCCGCCGCGTCGCCGTCCATCCGGCCTGCGGCCAACGATTCCAACCCATCCATCTCATGACGATTCAAAAATTCACCCAGCAAAGCTTGCAGGATTTCGCTCTCACCGTCGGTGCGCACGACCCGAGCCGCGGGAGCCAGAAATTCTCGATGCCTGAACGGGAGCCGCTGGAGTTCGGCGTCTGGGAGAGCGACGTGGGCACCTTCGAGCGCGCGACGCCCAAGGGCGAGCTGATGTTCATCCTGTCCGGCGCGGCCACGTTCACCGAAACCGATGGGCCCGCGCTGAGCTTCGGTGCGGGCGATCTCCTGGTGGTTCCGCCGAACACGCAGGGCACCTGGGTGGTGTCCGAAAAGCTGCGCAAGGTCTATGTGATGGCATGAGCACTGGAATCACCATGACCTCTCTCACTTCTCCGCTTCTTGGCCTGAACGACCCGAGCCTGCTCCAGCGCGACGCGCTCATCGACGGCCAGTGGGTCGCCGGCCACAGCCGCTTCGACGTCAGCGATCCGGCCACGGGCCTCAAGCTCGCCGACGTGCCCAATCTCGGTGCGGCCGATGCCGAACTGGCGATCGCGGCAGCCGACAAGGCCTGGCCCGCCTGGCGTGCCACCACCGGCAAGCAGCGCCACGCCATCCTGTTGAAGTGGTTCGCGCTGCTGATGGCTCACCAGGAAGACCTGGCCCGCATCATGACGGCCGAGCAGGGCAAGCCCTTCGCCGAGGCCAAGGGTGAAGTGGCGTATGCCGCCAGCTTCGTCGAATGGTTCGCCGAAGAGGCCAAGCGGGTCAACGGCGAAACCTTGCCGCAGTTCGACAACAACCGCCGCCTGATGGTGCTGAAGCAGGCCGTGGGCGTCTGCGCCGCCATCACGCCCTGGAATTTCCCGCTGGCCATGATCACCCGCAAGGTGGCGCCGGCTTTGGCCGCCGGGTGTCCGGTCATCGTCAAGCCTTCGGAGCTGACCCCGCTGACGGCGCTGGCTGCCGTTGAACTGGCGGTGCGCGCCGGTGTGCCGGCCGGGGTCATCAATGTCCTGACGGCCGACAGCGGCAACAGCATCGCGGTCGGCAAGACGCTGTGCGCTTCGGATGTGGTGCGCCACATCAGCTTCACGGGCTCCACGGAAGTCGGCCGCATCCTGATGGCGCAAAGCGCGCCCACGGTAAAGAAAATGTCGTTGGAGCTGGGCGGCAACGCGCCCTTCATCGTGTTCGACGACGCCGACCTCGACTCCGCCGTGGAAGGCGCCCTGGCCAGCAAGTTCCGCAATGCCGGCCAGACCTGTGTCTGCGCCAACCGCCTCTATGTGCAGGACGCGGTCTACGACGCCTTCGTCGAGAAGTTCGCGGCGAAGGTCAGTGCGCTGAAGGTCGGCAATGGCTTCGATGAGGGCGTGGTGCAGGGCCCGCTCATCGAGCCGGCCGCTGTCGCGAAAGTCCAGAGCCACCTGGATGACGCGGTGTCCAAGGGCGCGCGCATCGTGGCAGGCGGCAAGGCCCTGGGCGGGCAGTTCTTTGAACCGACCGTCGTCGCCGATGCCACGCCAGAGATGCAATGCGCGCGCGAAGAAACCTTCGGTCCCTTTGCGCCCATCTTCCGGTTTTACGAGGAACAGGAAGCGATCGATGCGGCGAACCACACGGAGTTCGGTCTGGCGAGCTACTTCTATACCCGCGACGTCGGCCGCATCTTCCGGGTGGCGGAGGCGCTGGAGTACGGCATGGTCGGCATCAATGCCGGCGTCATCGCCACCGAGCACGTCCCGTTCGGCGGCGTGAAGCAGTCAGGGCTCGGCCGCGAGGGTTCCCACCACGGCATCGACGACTACCTCGAGCTGAAGTTCCTGTGCCTCGGCGACATCCAGCAGTCCAAGAAGTAGACGAAGAATCGACTGAGGGCGCCGAGCCTCAGTCCACGCTGCGCGCCGAACTGGTGAGGGAGCGCGCGCACAACAGAAGCGCAGGCGCCAGCTTGCGCTCGGCCTCCTCCATGGTCCAGCGGCTGGTCGGCGCCACCACGTGCACCGAGGCCACGGGCCGGCCCTGGCTGCCGAGCACCGGTGCGGCGATGGTCATGTCGCCGAGGAACAGCTCTTCTTCGTTCGTGGCGTAGCCGCGTGCACGCGCCACGCGCAGGGCGTCCATGATCTCGTCGACGTCGGTGCGCGTGCGCGTGGTGTGGACCACGCGATCCGAGGCCTCGATGCGCGCACGCGCTTCGTCTTCCGGCAGCGCACTCAGGTAGGCACGGCCCGACGCGGTGCAGTAC